>CAIXCO010000225.1 GCA_903917955.1 uncultured Chlorobiaceae bacterium
AAAATTCCGTTACACCCTGCTGCTTGCTGGCTCACTGTGCACCGCAGTGCCCTCTTTTGCTGCAGAAACGCCCGAAAGCGTTGAAACCCGCATCACTCGTCTTGAGCAGGAACTTGCCGAGCTGAAAGCGTTGGTGCAAACCAAACCTGCAGCGGCTGTAAGTGCCGACACCCAACAAGCACCTGCTCCCGTTAAAAAAGCGGACACCGCAATTCCGGTAACCATCGCAGCGGCTTCAGGCGCAAAAGTGCAGCTTTACGGCTTTGCCCGGTTTGACGCATCTTATGATACAGGAACAATATATCCCGGTAATATTGCTCTCTGGGCTTTGCCGGAAAACGGCAGAAAGCATGACGGGGAATGGGATCTTACGGCAGGTGCCACAAGAGTCGGCATGAACCTCAATGGCCCGGATACGGAGTGTATGAAATTGACAGGCAATATCGAATTTGATTTTCTCACCGGCATCTCAACCGAAAACAATCAGGCACCACGCCTTCGTCATGGCTACATAAAAGCCTCTTGGCCAGCCTCTGATTTCAGCATCCTTGCTGGCCAGACCTGGGATCTTGTCTCTTCGCTGATCCCGTTCGTGGATGACCCCGCCCTGATATGGGATGCTGGCAATATCGGTTCACGCCACGCGCAGGTACGCGTCACCAAGGGAGTGGCAACCGGTGAAAAAAGCCGTCTTGAACTGGCTGTCGCTGCATCGAGAACAATTGGAGAGAGAACCAGCTATCAAACTCTCACTCTTCAAAATGATACCGGTAAAGATGGCGCCATTCCTTCCCTCCAGGGGCGCATGGCCCTTTCCACTCCGCTCTTTGTCAGAAATCAACCTGCAACCCTTGCGTTCTCGGGCCATTACGGGCAGGAGGAATGGGACACTAATGGCACAGGAAGTTACAAAACGCTTGACTCGTGGTCGTGCAACCTTGAACTCTCCATGCCGCTCAGCGAAACCGTCCTGTTTGCAGGCGAATACTTTACCGGCACCAATCTTGACGATTACTTTGGAGGAATCGGCCAGGGGATAAACAGTACGGTAACAACTGACCCCAGGGAAATCCGTTCACAAGGTGGATGGGGAGCGCTCAAGTACAGCATAAACCCTTCAACCACATTTAGCATCGGCGCTGGCCTCGATAACCCAAACGATAACGATCTGGCTGTCGGCGCACGCTCACGGAACCAGACCATCTTCACCAATGTCATCACCAAGATAACGCAAAACTTTATCCTCGGTTTTCAGCTCTCGGACTGGAAGACCGAATACAAAGGAGCGTCTGAAGGCGATGCCGTGCGGGCACAGAGTTCTGTAACCTATAAGTTTTAGGTTACTTAACAACGGAATGGGGGTGGTATTATTGCAAATATTGTATGGGCGGGGGGAACTCGCCCATACGAAAATTACTGTTTTTGGCAATGTTGAGGTAGCATAGTATCCGCTTTTCTGCCGAGCTGGAGCTCGGCGTTCCCGGGTATAGATGGATGCGGTGTTTACGACGTCAGGCGGGCGTGACCCCGCCCGTACCGGTTTAATCAATAATGATTTCGGATGGCATGACGGTCAGCATCTGCAACTGGCCAGAACTCTCCAGCGTATGGTAAAAGGCGGCCATGGAGCTGAAGTGCCGCCTTGGGATGACCTCATGCAGCACCTGTTGTTTCACGGCGGCGGCCACTCGGGCGGAAAGGCTTGCTCCGTTGCCCTGCAAAAGAGACTCCATCCAGCTTTTCTGTACCGGATAGAGCATGATTCGAGGTTTTTTGGTCATGTCCATTTTGGCGAGGAGTTCTGCGGCGTGAATGGCGTCAAAAAGCCCCCCCATACGGTCAACCAGACCAACCTTCAAGGCGCGGCTTCCTGTCCAGACCCTTCCTCCGGCCACCGAGTCTACAGCGGCAACGCGCATTTTTCTTGAAATAGCCACTTTCCCGACAAAGTCGTCATAAATTTCGCCCGATGCGGCCACAAATTTGCTGTAGGCCTGCGGCTCAAGCGGCTTGAAGGGGGTATTGGCATCGGCGTAACGGCCACGCGTCACAACAGCGCGACCGAGACCGATTGTTTCGGCAAGTCCGCTGATGTTGGGCTTGAGGGCATAGACGCCAATGGAGCCGGTAATGGTCAATGGCTGCGCATAGATGGTTTTCCCTGCAAGCGCGGCCATGTAACCGCCCGAGGCCGCAACACCCGACATGGAGACGACGAGAGGTTTTTTTACCGCAGCCGAGTCGAGCATCTGAAGCATATCTGCCGAGGCAAGGGCATCGCCTCCGGGGCTGTCTATGCGCACCACAAGCGCCTTGACCGCCTTATCCTCCAGCGCAGCATTGAGTGAATTTTTCACAGTTTCGATATCAATCCCTTCATCCATCTCCCCTGCTGAGCGGACAATTGTGCCGGAGAGGGTGATCACGGCAATGCGCTCATCACTCTCCGCTTTTTGAGGCCAGGCAACCTCAGAACGGTAGCGAGCTGCGCTGACAAAGGCGTCATTGTCACTGGTGAGCTCTTTTCCTGTTATTTTCCTGGTCAGGGTGCGCTGCAACTCCCAAAACGAAGCAATCCCGTCAACCAGACCAAGCGTTTTGGCTTTTTTAGCGGAGAGCAGGGGATCATTATTGATAAGCGCCTCAAAAGAGCTGCGGCTCATCGCCCGCCGCTTCGAAACATAGCCGAGATAGTCATCATAAACCTCATCAAGCAGTGCGTTGATTTGCTCAAAGTACTCCTTGCTTGCACCGGTTCTGACGAAAGGCTCAATGCCGCTCTTGTAGGTTTTCCACTGCGCGGCCTGCACTTTGACCCCTATTTTTCCAAGCGGGGTGGTATAAAAGAGCGTTTCCGCCTTCAAGCCATCGAGCAGAAGATAGCCGCCACGCTCCACAATAATGGAGTCACACGCCGTCGCAAGCAGATAATCGGCATCCTCGGCAGAGCGAAGAAATGCGGTGACCTTTTTTCCACCTTTGCGCATACGTTCAATCGCCGCTCGCAATTCCGCAATTTTCGCCGGAGTGGTCTCAACACCCCGGATATCGAGCAGCACCTCCCTTACCCGGTCGTCAGAAACAGCATGATCGAGCACAAAGAGCAGTTCCTGGAGAGAGAGTGACTGAGAGGATGGCAGAAATGGGAGCGAGCTGCTTTCATTGCGCACTTCATCAATTCCGCCGCTGAGAGAAAGTACCAGCACAAAACGGTCGGCAAGAGCGTGTGAGCTGTGATAAGCCCAAAAGAATCCGGCAAAAAGGAGAACCGGAAGAAGAACAAGTGCAAAACAGCCGGTGCGGAAACAGCCAGGCCTCTTTTTTTGCATGCTCGTATCAGTGTAAATATTATTCATAAAGAAGACAGCTTACCTTGTGACCATGAGTTGAAGTGAGTTCCTGCAATCTGGGCTCGCGCGTGCTGCACTCGGCCTTGGCGGAGGGGCAGCGAGGATGAAATCCGCAGCCAGAGGGAATATTCATTGGGCCGGGCAAATCTCCATGCAACAGAATCCTCTCCTTTTTTCCTCCGAATTCAGGATTGGGAATGGCTGAAAGAAGCGCCCTGGTATAGGGATGTTTTGGATTGGTATAGAGTTCTGCGTAGTCGGCAATTTCAACAATTTTACCAAGATACATGACCGCAACCCTGTCGGAGATGTATTCGACAACCGAGAGGTCGTGGGCAATGAAAAGATAGGTCAACCCCAAATCACGCTGGAGATCTTTAAGCAGGTTGATGATCTGCGACTGAATCGAGACATCGAGTGCGGAGACCGGCTCATCACAGATAATAAATTTCGGATTGACTGCGAGTGCACGTGCAATGCCGATCCGCTGCCGCTGCCCTCCCGAAAACTCATGCGGGTAACGATTACTGTACTCCCTGTTCAGGCCAACCACATCGAGCAACTCATCAATCCGGCGACGGGCGACCTCCCCCCGGGCAATGCGGTGAACCTGCAAAACCTCTCCAAGAATCTGGCGAACCGTCAAGCGGGGGTTCAGTGAACCGAACGGATCCTGAAAAATCATCTGCATCTCTTTGCGCAGCGCACGGAAGTCACTGTTGCCGATTGTGGAGATTTCCCTCCCTTCAAAGGCAATGCTGCCGCTCACCACAGGATGGCCAAGGCGAATGAGTGCACGGCCAAGAGTGGTTTTTCCACAACCCGACTCGCCGACCAGCCCAAGCGTCTCCCCCTGAAAAACATCAAAAGAGACCCCATTCACCACCCGTATCGGACGCGGCTTGCCAAGAAGCCCGCTTTTTTTTCCGGGAAAATGCACCCGCAAGTCGTTGACCGACAGTAATCGCTGTTGTTCCTTCATTTTTTGACTGAACGCTGTTTATCGTATTTTTTATTATTATAGTAAAACGATTGAGAATCTCCCATAAACAAACTTTTTGTTCAAGTTCCCCTTTTGCCCTTGCACACTGATCAGTTACATACCGGAACGCTCTACGTTGTTGCAACGCCGCTCGGCAACCTCGAAGACATTACCCTGAGAGCGATAAGAATTTTGAAGGAATCGGGCGCAATAGCCTGTGAAGATACGCGCCGCGCATCAATTTTGCTTCGCCATTTCGATATTTCCGGCAAAAGGCTCATCAGTTACCACAACTACAATGAGCCGAGAGCCATCAGCCAGATTGTGGCCCTGCTTGAAGAAGGCACCAATGTTGCACTCATCACCGACGCAGGAACCCCCGTCATCAGCGATCCCGGCTATGCCCTCCTGCACGCACTGCATGATCGAGGACTCCTGGTTATTCCTGTTCCCGGTCCGAGCGCTCTGACGGCGGCACTTTCAGCCTGTCCGCTTCCGGTCAACAACTTTTTTTTCGCAGGCTTTCTGCCGCATAAAAAGGGGCGCAAAAGCCGTCTTGAATACCTCGCCGCGCTGCAAACCACCTTTGTTGTCTACGAGTCGCCTTTCAGGATCATGAAGCTGCTCGACGAACTGGGCAACGTTGTACCGGATGCCCGGATTTTTATTGGACGGGAGATGACTAAAATACATGAGGAGTACATAACGGGCACCATTGAAGAGATCCGCCAGCGTCTTGCCGACGGCAAAGCACGGGGAGAGTTTGTGGTGATTGTTCACCCGCCCGGAAAAAAAACAGTCAAACCAGAAGAAGAAGATGCAGATCATCACTGAACCCTGCCAGATGCAGGCAATAGCCGAAAAACTGCGGCTCAACCGCCAGCTCATCGGCGTCGTCATGACCATGGGGGCACTGCACGAAGGGCACCTGAGCCTTGTCAAGCTTGCACGGCAAAGCTCCGGAACAGTTATTCTTACAATTTTTGTCAACCCTTCGCAGTTCGGGGCCAACGAAGACCTTCACCAATACCCCAGACCGTTCGAACAGGATGTAGCCCTCGCAAAAGCGGCCGGAGTCGATTACCTCTTCGCCCCCGAAGCCAGAAACATCTACCCCGAAAACTATCAGACCACCCTTGAGTGCGGCGCTCTCGGCAAGCGGCTTGAAGGAGAACGACGACCGGGCCATTTCAACGGTGTGGCCACTATCGTGACCAAACTCTTTCATATCACCAAACCACACCGGGCGATCTTTGGCGAAAAGGATGCGCAGCAACTCGCCATTATCCGCCAGATTGTGAAAGATCTTGATCTCGACATAACGGTTGTCGCTGCGCCCATTGTCCGCGAAGAGAGCGGGCTGGCGGTCAGCTCAAGAAATATCTACCTCTCAAGCCAGGAGCGCAGCGCCGCTACCATACTTTATCAGGGAATTTGCCATGCAGAAAAGAGCATTGCCAGCAAGAAGAGAGACCTTTTGGCAATTGCCGCAGAGATTGAGCAGATGATCGCCTCAACTCCAGGATGCCGCCCCGATTATGTCACATTTGTTGATGAAGAGCGCTTTGAGCTGACAGAGAGGGCGGAAGAGGGAAAAGAGTACCGCCTGCTTCTTGCAGCTTACTGCGGAGCCGTCCGTCTTATCGACAATGGCAAAATCCGGGCCAGTTAAGAGCCTGAGATCAGGTTACCGGAAGAGATTTTTTTGTGCTATATTTCGGAACTTGTTCATTGCCTGAAAACAACCGAACAACATTTTTTTCACTTACTATCACACGATCTCCATGATTATCAACAAAGAAATTGACCTTGGCCAGGGCAAAATTATCTCGATTGAAACCGGGAAAATGGCAAAACAGGCCGACGGTGCTGTCGTTGTACGCCTTGGCGACACAATGGTCATTGCAACTGTTGTTTCAAGCAAAAAAACACCTCCCCCCAACCAGGACTACTTTCCTCTCCAGGTTGAATACCGCGAAAAATATTCGGCTGCCGGCAAATTCCCCGGAGGTTTTTTCAAGCGTGAAAGCCGCCCTTCCGAAAAAGAGATTCTTTCAGCCCGACTCATCGACCGTGCACTCCGTCCACTCTTTCCTGACGGCTACCTCTATGAGACCCAGATCATTGTAACCGTAATCTCCTCTGACCAGATCAATGACGGCGACGTTCTCGGTGGTCTGGCAGCATCAACGGCCATCATGGTCTCCGATATTCCTTTCCACAACCCGATGTCTGAAGTGCGGGTAGGCAGAATCAACGGTCTCTTTATCATCAACCCCGATATCAACGAACTGGCCAACAGCGACCTTGACATCTGTATCGGCGGCACGGCAGATACCATCTGCATGCTCGAAGGCGAGATGAAAGAGATTTCCGAAGCCGAGATGCTTGACGCCATCAAGTTCGGTCACGCAGCCATCCGCAAACTCTGTGCCCTCCAGATCGAGATGGCAGCTGAAGTGGCCAAACCAAACCGCCCCTTTGCCCCGACCGTCATTCCGGCAGAGCTTACCGAAGTTGTACGTGGACTTTGCGAAAGCCGTCTCAAGGAGCTCGCCTACACCCCACTCCAGAAGGAAGAGCGCGCAGACCAGACTGCCCATATCTATCGCGAAACCATAGAGGCAACCATTGAGCACTTCAAGGCAGCAATCAGCAGCGAGGATGTCGCTGCCGATCCCTCTAAGGCACTCTGCCTGAACCATCATATCATCGACGAACAGATTCATGCCGTCGAAAAGAGAATGATGCGCCACATGATTCTTGACGACGCAAAACGCCTTGATGGCCGAGCCCTCGATCAGGTACGCCCCATCAGCATCGAACTTGGTATCATCCCGAGAGCCCACGGTTCCGCCCTCTTCACCAGGGGAGAGACCCAGGCACTTGTCACCATAACCCTCGGCACCAAAAAAGATGCCCAGTCGGTTGATACCCTCACCAGCAGTGCCGATAAAAGATTCTATCTCCATTACAACTTCCCTCCTTTCAGCGTCGGTGAATGCGGACGCCTTGGAAGTATCGGACGTCGCGAAATCGGCCACGGCAACCTCGCAGAGCGCTCCATCAAAATGGTTGCACCGACCGAGGAGGAGTTCCCCTACACCATCCGTATCGTATCCGACATTCTTGAGTCAAACGGCTCATCATCAATGGCTTCGGTATGCGGAGGAACACTTGCTTTGATGGATGGTGGTGTACCGCTCAAAAAGCCGGTATCAGGCATCGCCATGGGACTCATCAAAGAGGGAACCTCTTATGCCGTCCTCTCCGATATCCTCGGCAATGAAGATCACCTTGGAGATATGGATTTCAAGGTATCAGGCACCCGGGACGGTATTACCGCCTGCCAGATGGACATCAAAATTGACGGGCTCGACTATCACATCCTCGAAACCGCTCTTGAGCAGGCTCGCAGGGGCCGCCTCCACATTCTCGACGAAATGGAGAAAGCGATCCCTTCAACCCGCCAGGAGCTTGCAAACTTTGCACCAAAACTGACAACCATCAAGGTACCGGTTGACTGTATCGGCATGATTATCGGCAAGGGTGGAGAGACCATCCGCAGCATTACGGAAGAGACCGGTGCAGAAATCAACATTGAAGATGACGGTACCGTCACCATTGCCTGCTCCACCAGTGAGGGCACCAACGCCGCGCTGGCCACCATAAAAAGTCTCACAGCCAAACCCGAGGTAGGCACGATCTATATTGGAAAGGTGCGCGACATTCGTGATGAGCTCGGTGCTTTTGTGGAATTCCTTCCCAAAACTGACGGACTGGTCCACATCTCTGAGATATCAACCACAAGAGTGACAAAAGTGAGCGATCACCTGAAAATTGGAGACAAAGTAAAGGTCAAGCTGGTGGATGTCCGCAAGGATCCCCGTACCGGAAAAACCAAGTTTGCACTTTCAATAAAAGCTATTGAACAGGATGCTGCAAAAGAGAGCAGCGCAGAAAACAACTAAGTCGCGACAAGAGTCAAAAAGCAGTACAGGTAACACTGTGCTGCTTTTTTTTTAAGGCAAACAACTCTCATTCATCAACACACCATGAGGTACGATTTTTCAAACACAGAGGCGAAATGGCAGGCCCGGTGGCAGCAACAGAATACCTTTTCAACCACTGAAGGGAGCGGCAAGCCAAAATACTATGTCCTCGACATGTTTCCCTATCCCAGTGGCACCGGCCTCCATGTCGGCCACCTTGAAGGGTACACCGCGTCAGACATTATCGCTCGATACAAAAGAAGTTGCGGCTACAATGTGCTCCACCCGATGGGATGGGACGCTTTTGGACTGCCCGCAGAACAGTTTGCCATCAAAACAGGAACACACCCTAAAACCACCACAGAAGAGAATATCCGGAGCTTCAAGGGAACCCTTCAGGCTATGGGCTTCTCCTACGACTGGTCGAGGGAGATCAACACCACCAATCCGGGGTATTTCAAATGGACACAGTGGATTTTTCTTCAGCTCTATAATCGTGGGCTCGCCTATATGTCGGAAGTGGACGTCAACTGGTGCGAAGAGCTCAAGACCGTTCTGGCAAACGAAGAGGTTGATGAAAAAATTGCTGACGGCTACACCGTTGTCCGCCGTCCCCTGCGGCAGTGGGTACTGAAAATCACCGCCTATGCCGACCGCCTGCTTGCTGACCTCGATGAAGTCGATTGGCCGGAAAATGTCAAACAGATGCAGCGCAACTGGATTGGCCGCTCGGAAGGTGTCGAAATTGATTTTGAACTCCGCTGCCACAACAAAAAAGTGAGAGTCTATACCACAAGGCCCGATACGCTCTTTGGAGCAACCTACCTTGTGCTCTCTCCAGAGCATCCGCTTGCCGAAAAGCTTGCCACTGCGCTGCAATTGGTTGCAGTGAAAGAGTATATCAGCAAGGCAAAGCTGAAAACAGAGCTTGAGCGAACGGGCCTGCAAAAGGAAAAAAGCGGCGTTTTTACCGGCTCTTATGCAATCAACCCTGCAAACGGCGAGCCCCTTCCTGTCTGGATATCCGACTTTGTGTTGATCAGTTATGGCACAGGCGCCATCATGTCCGTCCCTGCGCATGACAGCCGCGACTGGGAGTTTGCAAAACAGTACAACCTCCCCATTCTTGAGGTCATCAAAAGCCCGTACGATGTTCAGGAAAAGGTTTTTGACGGTAAAGAGAGCGTTCCGGTCAACTCTTCAAACGATGAACTATCTCTCAACGGGCTCGCGTTCATTGAAGCTTTTGAGCGGATGGCATCATGGCTTGAAACTAAAAAAGTTGGCCAGAGAAAGGTCAACTACAAGCTTCGCGACTGGATTTTCAGCCGCCAGCGATACTGGGGAGAACCAATCCCGATCAAGCATTACGAGGATGGCACCCTTCGCACGGAGACGAACCTGCCGCTTACTCTGCCTGACGTAGAGGCTTATCACCCCTCATCAACCGGCGAATCGCCCCTTGCCAACATTCCGGACTGGCTCTATGGAAACGATGAGCACGGAGCATTCCGGCGCGAAACCAACACCATGCCCCAATGGGCGGGCAGTTGCTGGTACTACCTCCGCTTCATCGACCCTGAAAACAGCAGCAAGTTGATCGACGCGGAAAAAGAGCGTTACTGGATGAACGTCGATCTTTATATCGGCGGCGCTGAACATGCCGTCCTTCACCTGCTCTACGCACGCTTCTGGCACAAGGTGCTCTTCGATATCGGCCTGGTCAGCACTAGGGAGCCCTTCAAAAAGCTCTTTAACCAGGGGATGATTCTTGGTGAAGACAATGAGAAAATGTCGAAATCGCGCGGCAACGTCATTCCGGCAGACCACGTCCTTCAGCGATACGGAGCCGATGCCGTGCGTCTCTACGAGATGTTTTTGGGGCCTCTTGAGCAGGTCAAGCCCTGGAACACCAACGGTATTGAGGGCATAAGCCGTTTTCTGTCGAAAGTGTGGCGACTGGTCTACCCGGAACCTGAGGGGCCTGCAAAGCAGCTTTCAGTTAACGCCATGCCCGAAGAGCTGCTCAGACGCATGCATAAAGCCATTAAAAAAGTTGGTGAAGATACCGAACAGCTCAAATTCAATACCGCCATTTCCGAAATGATGGTCTTTGTCAATGAGCTGCACAAAGCGGGCTGCACCAACCGCACGGCTGTTGAAACACTGCTCACGCTGCTTGCCCCCTACGCACCGCACATCACCGAAGAGCTTTGGGAGAGCATCGGCCACACCGACTCCATCACTCTGGCACCCTTTCCCATCTTTGACGAAAAACTTGTCGAAGAGAGCGAGTTGACCATTGCCGTGCAAATCAACGGAAAACTGAGAGGCACATTTTCGGCACCGGCCAAAAGCCCAAAAGAGTTTCTTCTTGAGGAGGCAAAAAGGGTTGAATCGGTAGGGAAATTTATTGAGGGCCAAACCATTCTCCGTGAAATTGTTGTTCTCGACAAGCTGGTCAACTTTGTTGTAAAACAAGGGTAAAGCAGGGGATTATAGAATGCAATTATTGCCGGAGAGAATTATTTTATGTAAAATCCATTCAGGAAGCATAAAATTGACTCTCCGGCTTTTTATCTCCGTTGCAACAAGTTATTTTCCACGTTCCCGAAGCCCTGTAATGGGGCGATGTATCCTTTTTTTTAACACATAAAACATGGGTATCAATGGCTACAGACGAAACAACATCCAACGCACAGAACACCGTGACCCCCACTGCAGAAGTATCAATCAGCTCTGTTCTGTCTGAAAAGCGGAAATTTCCGCCTCCGGCCGATTTTGCACTCAATGCCCATGTCTCCTCCATGGCAGAATATGAGAAACTCTATGCTGCCGCTGAAGCAGACCCGGAAGCCTACTGGGCAGGACTTGCTGAAAAGTTCCACTGGTTCAAAAAATGGGATACCGTTCTTGAGTGGAACTCTCCCTTTGCAAAATGGTTTAAGGGTGGAAAAACCAATATCTGCTACAACGCCCTTGATGTCCATGTCAAGAGTTGGAGAAAAAACAAGGCTGCCATTATCTGGGAAGGAGAAGAGGGGGACCAGCGGGTTCTGACCTACGGTGAACTGCACCGCCAGGTCAGCAAGTTTGCGAACGTGCTGAAAATCGCTGGCATCAAGCCTGGCGAAAGAGTTGCAATCTATATGGGCATGGTTCCTGAGCTGATTATAGCCGTTCTCGCCTGTGCACGTGTTGGAGCTGTCCATAACGTTATTTTTGCCGGCTTCTCGGCTCATGCCATTACCGAGCGTGTCAATGATTCACGCGCAAAAATGGTTATCTGCGCAGATGGCACAAGACGCCGTGGCGGTTCCATCAACCTGAAAAATATTGTTGATGAGGCTATTGTCAACACTCCCTCAGTTCGCAGTGTCGTCGTTTTGAAAGTGACCAATGAAGAGGTCCACATGCATAACGGGATGGACCATTGGTGGCACGATCTCATGGGCCTTGCTGCTGATGAATGCGAACCGGCACAGCTCGACGCAGAACATCCGCTCTTCGTGCTCTACACCAGCGGTTCCACCGGAAAACCAAAAGGTATCCTGCACACCACCGCTGGCTACATGGTCCATGCTGCAAGTTCATTTAAATATGTTTTTGATATCAAGGATGAGGATATCTACTTCTGTACAGCAGACGTCGGCTGGATTACCGGGCACACCTACATGGCTTATGGTCCTCTGCTCTGCGGCGCAACCATGCTGATGTACGAAGGCGCTCCAAACTATCCGCAGTGGGATCGCTTCTGGGATATCATCAACCGCCACAAAGTCACCATCTTCTATACCGCACCAACCGCTATCCGCGCCTTTATCCGCGCCGGAAACGAATGGGTCACCAAACACAACCTCAGCTCGCTCCGCCTTCTCGGCAGTGTAGGCGAACCGATCAACCCTGATGTATGGATGTGGTACCACAAGGTCGTTGGACAGGAAAGATGTCCGATTGTCGACACCTGGTGGCAGACTGAAACAGGCGGCATCATGGTCTCTCCGCTTCCGGGCGCAACCCCCACAAAACCCGGCACGGCCACTCGCCCACTGCCTGGTATCATGGTAGACGTTGTCCACAAGGATGGCACCCCATGCGTAGCCAACGAAGGCGGATACCTCGTCATCAAAAAGCCATGGCCCTCCATGCTCCGTACCATCTACGGCGACGACGCACGGTACGAAAAAACCTACTGGTCGGACTTTAACGACATGTACTTCACCGGTGACGGTGCCCGCAAGGATGAGGATGGATACGTCTGGATCATGGGACGTGTTGATGATGTGGTCAACGTTTCAGGTCATCGCCTCGGCACCAGTGAAGTCGAAAGCGCACTGGTTTCGCACGAAGCGGTTGCTGAAGCTGCCGTTGTCAGCCGTCCCGATGAGCTGAAAGGCAATGCCCTTGTCGCCTTTGTGACCCTGAAAGATGAATATGTCGGCGACATGACACTCCGCGAAGCCCTGCGCAACCACGTTGCCAAGGAGATCGGACCTATTGCCAAGCCTGACGAAATCAGATGGGCCAAAGGACTTCCAAAAACACGCAGCGGCAAAATCATGCGCCGTCTCCTTCGTGAACTTGCCACAAGCAATGAGATCAAGGGGGATGTTACGACACTTGAGGATTTCGGTGTGCTTGAAACCCTTCGCGATCAGGAAAGCGACTAAGGTATCAACGCTTTTGATTGATAAACGAAAGTAAGGCGGGGAAAAGCGCAGCATCAGTCTGCGCTTTTCCCCGCTTTTTTTTCACACGCAATTGAGCTGCCAGATCGTAAAATTCAGAAACGCAGCAAAACTCACCCAGAGGAGATAGGGAATCAAAAGATTACCTGCCAAAGGGACAATTGCCCTGAATTTCACAAGAGTCAAGAGAATGGTCAACCAGAGTGGAACAATCACTGCCAGCGCGAGCAACGGGGAGTGCTGACCAAAAAATGCCGCAGACCAGCCAAGATTGAGCAGCAGTTGACCTCCAAAAAGAAAAAGAGCCCCCTTCACCGCTTTATTTTTATCCCACTGCATCACAACGAGATAGAGAGCAATTCCCATAAGCAGAAAGAGCAGACTCCATGCCGGAGGAAAAAGCCAGTCAGGCGGGTTCCACGAAGGTTTATTGAGCAAATGGTAGTACCACTCAGAACCCGGCAAAGGCGTAAAGGTGCTGCCCAAGTATGCAAAAACAAAACACAAGCCGATTGAGAGGGCGAGTTTTGGAAAATTGAGTTTCATGATCATCAGAATTAAGGTTATCAAAACAGGAATATCAGTATAACTCAAAAAACAGAGAGATTTTGCTGTATGTCGGAAATGCAGGAAATAGCGGGAATACAAGGAATGCCGAGCTGGAACTCGGCGCTCCCTGGCGCAAAAAGAGGAGACTATCCTGAATTCCCTGGAGAAATGTTATATTAAAACCCTCTTACACTGGTTAAACAAGCGTCCTGATTTGAACCTGAAATGGTTCTTTCTTATCTTCAAGGCCGAAAATTATTCACCAGTACAATTTGTCTTCATTTCCTGCAAGGATCTATCCCGGGCAGGAGCAACGCGATTCCACTATGCTCATTCATCAGCGTACGCTTCAAAAAGAAGCTTCTCTCTGTGGTACAGGACTGCACACCGGCAAAGAATGCGTGATCACTTTTAAACCGGCTCCGGTAAACTATGGCTATCGGTTTGTGCGTACCGATGTTGAAAACAGCCCGGAAATACCCGCCCTGATCGAAAATGTCGTTGATGTCCTGCGTGGCACCACCATTGCACTTGACGGCGTGAAAGTTCATACGACCGAACACGTGCTTGGTGCCCTTTACGGCCTCCAGATCGATAACTGCCGCATTGAACTGAGCGGTCCAGAACCACCGGTCATGGACGGAAGCTCGCACCCTTTTGCAGAAGCACTCCTCGAAGCTGGTTTTCAGGAACAGAGTGAACCGAAAAACTACCTCGTCATTGACGAAACAATTGAATACCATGACGCAGAAAATGGCGTGGATATTGTAGCACTGCCTCTCGACAGCTTCAGGATAACCGTCATGGTCGATTATAAAAATCCGGCACTCGGCTCACAGCACTCAGGCCTTTTTGACCTTGACAAGGAGTTTGTCAAAGAATTTTCATCTTCCAGAACCTTCTGTTTCCTCAGCGAAGTTGAGGCACTTGCAAATCAGGGGATCATCAAGGGTGGCGATGTCGACAACGCGATTGTCATTGTTGACAAAACCATGTGCGAAGAGGAACTTGCCGACCTTGGCAAAAAACTTGGTCTGGAGAGCAATAATCTTGTGCTTGGTGAAAACGGTATCCTTAACAACCGCGAATTGCGCTTCAAAAACGAGCCTGCTCGCCATAAACTGCTTGACCTTCTCGGCGACATTGCACTCCTCGGCATGCCACTCAAGGCGCAGGTACTCGCCGCCCGTCCCGGTCACGCATCGAATGTAGAATTTGTCAAGCAGCTCAAAAAATATGCCGACCGCAACAAGCTTGCCCGACAGTACCAGCACGAAAAAAAGGCGGGCGTTATTTTTGACATCAATGCGATTCAAAAAATCCTCCCCCATCGCTATCCCTTCCTGTTGATCGACAAGATTGTGGAGTTCAAACTTGACGAAAAAATTGTATCAATTAAAAACGTCACCATCAACGAGCCCTTCTTCCAAGGCCATTTTCCGGGAAATCCCATCATGCCCGGCGTGCTCATTCTTGAGGCCATGGCCCAGACCGGCGGCATCATGATGCTCAACGGCAACGACAATATCCAGGAGAGCGTCGTCTACTTCATGGGTATCGACAAGGCCCGCTTCCGCAAACCGGTGCTTCCGGGCGACACACTGGTCATTGAAGCAACCTTGACCAACAAGCGCAGAAACGTCTGCCAGTTTGACGCAAAAGCATTCGTAAGAGGAGAGCTTGTCTGCGAAGCATCCCTTATGGCAACAGTCGCACCGAAAAACAAGTAAAAGAATATCACCCTGCATTGCTGACCGCGCCCGGCCAATCAAAAGCCGGGCGCTTTTCACATTGCTTCCCTGCAATAAAACAGCCTTCAAAGAGCTGCCTGAAATGCTCATTCCACAATTCATCAACAAGTTATCAACATTTCACACTCCGCGACAGAACGCAGGTTAACTATATTAAGTCACAACAAATAAATGATTTAAAAGATTGTTGCGGAAAAATTCATCCTGCGCCTGCAAAGTTGTCAATATCAAGGGCAGATAATTGAGTGCCTGTAATAACAAGGCATAACAGCAACAATAACAAGAGGTAAAACTTCCCTTCAAAGAGAGGGAAACGTTTATCGAAACTCAGGCCTTGTACTCCATTCCCCTGTGAATTTTAAAAAATCTCACGCAATAGAGGAGAAAAGAGTAGAGAAGCATAAGGGTAGAGAGATAGAGAAAAAACTCCTTCAGATGATATTGCCTGAAAAAAGGATGAGGCCAGACCATGGCGATAAACATCATAGAGACAAAGCCTACCGCCCATTTTCCCGGCCAGAGAGAGGTCGTCACCACTGAATGACGAAATTTTACATACCCCGCACCGATAAAAATCAGGATATCGCGGAGCACGGCAAAAAGCACAAACCACAAAGGAAGCTGGCCAATCCAGAGAAAATAGAGGGCCACACTGGAAAGGCAAAGTTTGTCGGCAAGAGGATCAAGAATTTTACCCATCTCTGAAACCTCATTCGTCCACCGCGCCGCCTGGCCGTCGAACCAGTCAGTCAGGACGGCCACAATCATGATGACAATGGCAATGTCGAGATGACCGGTATGAAAATAGTAGAGAAACCAGGGTATCAGGAGTATTCTCAGAAAACTGAGAAAATTCGGGAGATTAAAAATACGACCTTTCATATTCAGTTTTTTGTCAAATTCAAGCATCTTTTTTTTTAAAACGAGATACAGACAAGAGAAATTATTAAAAACAGCTACAACCTTACCAACGCATTACGAATCTGAAAACTTTATGAATTTGCTCTATATCTCTGTTTTTTTGCTCTTCCTCTACACTTGCGCAATATCCTGAAAACTTACAGAAGATAACGAAAAAGAGAGAGTAAACTTTTGACGAGCGAATTTTTGTTAATCGCTTACAGTTATCACCTTCATACTCTCTTCTCCGAATTGGCTGATAACTCTGATGGCTATTTTCTGGCCTTGTTTTACCTGTAT
>CAIXCO010000226.1 GCA_903917955.1 uncultured Chlorobiaceae bacterium
CTTGTCGAGAATATGACCATTCACAATCAGGTTTTTGTAGGCTGGCTTGTCGAACAAAAGCGTCGCAATGGCATGCAGGGTATAGAACCACCCACGGGTCTGATCGACCCCCTCCGCAATAAAATCAGCCGGAAAGGAGGCGTCGAACTCTTCACGATGC
This sequence comes from uncultured Chlorobiaceae bacterium, assembly GCA_903917955.1. Classification (GTDB taxonomy): domain Bacteria; phylum Bacteroidota; class Chlorobiia; order Chlorobiales; family Chlorobiaceae; genus Chlorobium. The sequence continues at coordinate 161 of CAIXCO010000226.1, forward strand.
TCAAATGGATAGTGCAATTGGGCAAAAGGCATTGAACCGCTGTCGAACCAGACATCAACAAGCTCGGGTGTCCGGTTGAAGCGCTTGCCATCGCGGATGAAGTAGATCCGGTCAACAAAAGGCTTGTGCAGATCGAGCTCCACCAGCCCCCTGTCGAGCGCATCTCCCAAGAGGAGCGGCTGGCCCTCAATATCAATATATCCTTCGCGCAGCTCTGCAACTGAACCGAGGGCAAACATGTTACCCGAAGCTGCATCATCACCGATGGAAAAATCTTCCGAAACCCAGAGCGGCAGAGGTGAACCCCAAAAACGCTCACGTGAAAGCGCCCAATCCTTGTTATCCTCAAGCCAGTTGCCAAAACGCCCCGAACCAATCTCAGGCGGGCACCAGTTGATGGTTTTGTTGAGTTCCACCATACGCTCGGCAATAGCCGTCGTGCGGATATACCATGACTCGCGGGCATAATAGATCACCGGCACATCATAACGCCAGGAATAGGGGTAGGTGTGGGTGATCATCTCCTTGCGGTACAACTTCCCGGCTTCCTTGAGCTGACGGATAACCAGAGGGTCGGTATCCTTGAAAAACATCCCGTCATAATCGCTCACCTCAGCCGTAAAACAGCCGTTCCGCCCAACCGGCTGGAGCATCGGCAAATCATATTTTTTTGCAATCTCATAGTCGTCCGCGCCAAAAGCCGGAGCGATATGCACAATACCGGTACCATCTTCAGTTGAAACAAACGAGCCTGCCGTCACATACCAGCACTTTTTTTCAGGATGCATGTAACCGAAAAGCGGCTCATAATCAACCCCTTCCAGATCGCCTCCTTTCAGTTCAGCAATCACCCTCCAGAGCGACTCCCCCTCCTCGTTCTTCTCAAGCAGCACCTGCAGGCGTGACTTTGCCAAAATCAGCACCTCTCCGCTCTCGCTGTGAGAGACCTTGACGTAGTCAATATCGGAACCCACACAAAGAGCGACATTTGAAATGAGTGTCCACGGAGTCGTCGTCCATACCAGCAACGACTCAACAGAGTCCTTGATTTGGAATTTCACATAGATGCTCGGGTCGGTCACCTCTTTATAACCGAGGGCAAGCTCATGCGAACTCAGCACCGTCTCTGACTTGGGATCCTGCGGTACAATTTTATAATCCTTGTAGATGAGCCCTTTGTCGAAAATTGTTTTCAGCGCCCACCAGACCGACTCAATATAGTCATTGGTGCAGGTGATGTAAGGGTGCTCCATATCGACCCAGTATCCCATCCGCTCGGTCAATTTTCCCCACCCTTCACGGTTATCGTCAATATGGTGGTAAACCAGCGCCTTGGCCTCGGCATTGAACTCGCCATCGCCATAAGCAACAACCTGCGATTTGTTCTTCAGGCCAAGCTTCTTTTCAACAGAAATCTCCACCGGCAAGCCATGCGTATCCCACCCCGCCTTGCGCGGTACCCGGTACCCCTGCATCGTCTTGTAACGACAGACCACATCCTTGATGGTACGGCTGAAGACATGATGAACACCCGGCTTTCCGTTTACCGTCGGAGGACCTTCATAAAAAGAATATATCCGGTCGCCTGGTTTTTCTTCAAGGCTTTTGTGAAAAATTTCATGTTCGTTCCAGTATGCCAAAACTTCCGCCTCAACAGCACTGTAAGCTACCGTAGAGGGATACTCAACAAATTTAGCGTCCATAATTCTTCAAAATCATTCAAATCAAAAACAAGCACCGAGGCCTGTCATTATAAAAAAACACCACCTGTAGATCATCATTAAAACAACAAAGGCAAGCCTCTCAACAACGGAAAAGCTTGCCTGAAAACACCTATAAAAACAAAGCCTGGCTGCAAAACAACCCCGTGCAACACCTCGCACGGGCTCCTACTTCTTGCCGAGTGTCGTATTTACACCTTCAAGAACCTGTTTTGCCACCACAGCAAGCGAATCAAGCGACTGGGCAAGAATCTTGCTCATTGGATCAATCGTACTATCAATAAAAGTGCCAACACTGACAAAAAGCATCGACAGGTCGCCATTCACAGCTCCGCGCTCCTGCTGATCCTGCCCGGAAGTCTTCATTTCTTCAGCCATAGTACTCTGCTAGTTAGGTTTGCCTTAGAATTTTCAAAATTTAATATATTTAATCAACCTTTCAAAGCAAATCAGGCGACGCACGCCAAATCGCCTTGCCAGCCACTCACCACGTGATGAAACAACAGGCTTTATCCTACTGTCGGCCATAACGATCCTCGACCCGGACAATATCATCCTCTCCCAAATAACTACCCGACTGAACCTCAATCAGTTCAAGCGGAGTGCTTCCAGTATTCTCAAGGCGATGAAACTCTCCGACAGGAATATAGGTTGACTGATCCTCCGAGAGGGTAATTTTTTTCTCGCCCACAGTCACCTGCGCTGTTCCCTTCACAACAACCCAGTGCTCAGCCCGATGATGATGTTTTTGCAACGAAAGCGCCGCGCCAGGGTTCACGGTAATACGCTTGACCTTAAAGCGATCTGAAAAATCAACAGTTTCGTAGGTACCCCACGGCCTGTAGACCCGCCGATGAGTCTCAGCCTCATCGCGCCCCCTCTTTTTAAGCTCATCAACAAGCAGCTTAACATCCTGAACACGCTCCCGTGAAGCAACAAGCACGGCATCGGCCGTTTCAACAATGATATAACCATCAAGACCAACGGCGGCAACAAGACGGCTTGTAGCATGGATATAACTGTTCTTGACGTCATGCACCAGCACATCCCCCCTCTTGACATTGCCCGCTTCATCCCGCTCCTGCACCGCCCAGAGCGCAGACCAGGCACCTACATCACTCCATCCCGCATCAAGAGGGACAAGGGCGGCCCTTGTGGTTTTTTCCATCACAGCATAATCAATAGAGTCAGAAGGAGAGGCGGAAAACGCGTCACTGTCGAGCCGCAAAAAATCAAGATCTTTTACCGCTTTCTGCAACGCCTCCCTGCATGCAGCAACAATGGCTGGAGCGTGCGCTTCAAGTTCGAGGATATAGGTTTCGGCCTTAAAGAGAAATATCCCGCTGTTCCAGAAATAGTCACCCGAAGCCAGATAGTGTTCCGCCCTCTGCCGATCAGGCTTTTCAACAAATTCCATCACAGGATAAGCCTCCACACTATCGTCTGGCACAGATGCCCTGATATAGCCATACCCGGTTTCCGCAGAAGAGGGCACAATACCAAAGGTGACCAGCTCCCCCTTTTCGGCGGCACACTTTCCAGCAGCAACAGCAACACCAAAGGCGAGTGTGTCACGAATGACATGATCAGCAGGCAAAAGCAGCATAGTGGCACCTGGATACTTTTCCTCGACAAGCAGTGCGGCTATGGCGGCGGCAGGAGCGGTATTTCGACCCTTAGGCTCAAGCACAATTTCACCAATATCGGCATTGATTGCATGGAGTTGCTCAGCAACCAGAAAACGGTGGCTCTCATTGCAGATACAATAGAGCGGCCCGATATCATCGGCAGCAACAAGGCGAAGCACGGTCTCCTGCAGCATGGTCTTCTCTCCGGAGAGGTCAAGCAACTGCTTGGGGTACATGGCGCGCGAAAGGGGCCAGAGCCTTGTGCCCGAACCGCCACTGAGAATCACAGGAATAATCATGAAGCAAAAAGTGATGAGTTAAGGGTTGACAAACTTCTCATACATCTTCCAGGTCGAGGAGACAAGGGTATCGACATCGCTGTACTTCGGCACCCACCCGAGAAGCTCACGCGCATGGCCGGATGAGGCAACAAGCTCGGAAGGATCGCCAGCACGCCTGGCGGTAACCTCTGCCTCAATAGCCCTGCCGGTAATGACGCGGGCGCGCTGAACCATCTCCAGCACACTCACACCGGTCTGACTTCCGAGGTTCACGGTCAGACTCTTATCATGCAGCCGTATATAGTCAAAGGCCGCGACATGCGCTTCGGCCAAATCGCTCACATGCACATAGTCACGAATACAGCTTCCATCCCGCGTGGGGTAATCAGTGCCGTAGATAGAGAGTTTCGGACGAAGACCGGCCGCAACCTCCATCACAATCGGCAAAAGGTTCTCCGGGTTCAGCTCAAGCCCTTTGATTCTGCCTTCGACATCATAGCCCGCAGCATTGAAATAACGAATTGCCGCAAATCGCATCCCCTTCAACTTGTCATACCAGCCAAGCAGACGCTCAATTTCAAGCTTGGTAAAGCCATAAAAATTTTCCGGATCCCTGGGGTGCTTTTCATCAATCGGAAGATATTGGGGACTTCCATAGACGGCTGCGGAAGAGGAGAAAATAATCGGCGACAATCGGGCCTCAGCCGCCTGATTGAGAATATTGATTGTCCCCGCAATATTGGTTGCAGCATACTCCGCCGGGTTGAGCATCGACTGACCGGCAGCTTTCAGGGCAGCAAGATGGACACACCCGTCATACCCTCCGGCCATCACCGCCCGCAACTGTTCGGGATGCGAAATATCGCCATGCACAAAGCGGGCATCCGAAAAAAGATTCTCCCTCAGCCCTGTCTGCAGATTATCAAAAACAGTAACCTCATATCCTCTATCAAGAAAAGCCCTTGCAACATGGCTGCCTATATAGCCAGCACCGCCGATCACCAGAATTCGCATAAAAAATACCCTCCTTCAATATTTAACGGTTGCCATACATCTCTTCGTAATAACGCTGGTACCCACCGGAAGTAACATCATCAAGCCACTCGGCATGTGAGAGATACCACTCAACCGTCACTTCAAGCCCTTTTTCAAAAGAGATCGACGGAACCCAGCCAAGCTCCTTTTGCAGCTTCGATGAGTCGATTGCATAACGAAGATCATGGCCCGCCCGATCGGTCACATAACTGATGAGCTTTTCGGACTCTCCCGCTATACGCCCAAGCTTTTCATCCATGATGCGGCAAAGCAGCCTGATCAGCTCAATATTGCTCCACTCGTTGTGACCACCGATGTTATAGGTCTCACCATTACGGCCCCGATGAAAAATTTCACTGATTGCCTGCGCATGATCGACAACCCAGAGCCAGTCGCGAATGTTCTCCCCCTTGCCGTAGACAGGAAGCGGCTTGCGATTGACAATATTGTTGATAAAAAGAGGAATGAGCTTTTCAGGAAACTGGAACGAGCCGTAATTATTGGAACAGTTGCTGATCACCACCGGCATACCAAAAGTATCGTGCCACGCCCTGACAAAATGGTCAGAAGAGGCTTTCGAAGCAGAATAGGGGCTATGAGGATCATAAGAAGTCTCTTCGGTAAAAAGCCCCTCACGGCCAAGTGAACCATAAACCTCATCGGTTGAAATGTGGTAGAACCTCTTGCCCTCATAATCGGCTTGCCAGGCCGCCTTTGCGGCATTAAGCAGATTGACCGTACCAAGCACATTGGTCACCACAAACTCCGTCGGATTGGCAATTGAGCGGTCAACGTGCGACTCGGCGGCCAGATGAATCACCCCGTCAAACTGCTGCTCTTCAAACATGCGCATCAAAAAAGCGCCATCGGTGATATCCCCCTTGACAAAGCGGTAGTTCGGATTGCTTTCAATATCGCGCAAGTTGGCAAGGTTCCCGGCATAGGTGAGCTTGTCAAGATTGGTAATGGTATACGAGGGATAGCTCTTCAGGAAATGGCGGACAACATGTGAGCCGATAAAACCTGCCCCTCCGGTAATCAAAATATGCATTGACTGTAGCTGTTTAATTGTAGTTACCTCTCCCGCTCTTATCCTTTCGCTTCCTGTTGCAGCTTTTCAAGCATGGCGGCCAGCGAGACCCGCCAATGAGGAATTTCGAGCCCACACTCCTTCTTTATAGCCGACTTGCTCAGAACACTGTACTGCGGCCTCGGTGCAATCTGGGGATATTGACTGCTCTCAACCGCCACCACCTTGCAAGGCAGTTCCGCCAACTCCATGATCGCCTCGGCAAAATCATACCACGAAGCAACCCCTTCGTTAGAGTAATGCCAGGTGGCTGAAGAGAGTGCACCCGTCTCATACCGATCAACGATCGACACAATGGTTTCCGCAAGATCTGCCGCCCAGGTAGGCGTCCCAATCTGATCAGCCACAACACTAAGTTCCGATCGCTCCGCACCGAGACGCAGCATCGTCTTGACAAAGTTATTACCATAGATCGAATAGAGCCAGGAGGTACGAATAATCCAGTGTGAGGGAGCAATACGGCGAATCTGCTCCTCCCCCTCCCACTTCGACACCCCATAGACACCAAGAGGAGTTGCAGGATCAGTTTCACGGTAAGGAGTACTGGAGCGGCCATCAAAAACATAATCGGTGGAAATATGCACCAACAAGGCATTGCGCTCTCGGGCACAGGCAGCAAGTACGGCTGCACCATCACGGTTCACCCTGAAGGCCGCCTCAACATCCGATTCTGCCTTGTCAACCGCCGTATATGCCGCACAATTGATAATCACCTCAATAGCATGGTCGTGGCAAAATGAGGCAACACGAGCGGGGGAAGTAATATCGAGATCAGGA
>CAIXCO010000227.1 GCA_903917955.1 uncultured Chlorobiaceae bacterium
AGCAGCTCCACACTGCGGCGCGCTGAGTGCAAGTAACCCCAGAAGGGCTGGCAGAAGATATTTTTTTACTGGTTTCATGCTCCCGAATGGTTTTAACTGTTTATGAAGCCTCTTCGTAGTTGTTGTAACCGTATTTGCCGTAACCGTATTTGCCGTAACCGTATTTGCCGTAACCGTATTTGCCGTAACCGTATTTGCCGTAACCGTATTTGCCGTACCCAAAGAGAGGCTTGTTGGGAGACTCAATGACGACAACGCCTAACATCCGCGATTTCAGGTAGTGGTCTACCGTAAAATCATGAACCGGGCCTCTGGAGGTATAATCTATTCGGGCAACCAGCATAATACCATCTGCTATATGGGCTAACTGCGCCGCATCGCTGAGAAAGAGAGGGGGGCAGTCGAGAATCACCTTGTCGAACTTTCCTTCGAGATACTTCAGGAGCAGTGCTATTCTGTTTGAGCCGAAGAGCTCCGTGTGATCCTTCAGTTTACGACCGGCGCTCACATAAAAGAGATCCTCAAAATGGGTCGGCTGAAAATAGCTCTCATCCATCTCTGTCTGGTGGCTGAAAAGGAAGTCGGTCAGGCCCGGTTCCCGTTTGCCTTTGAATTTTCTATGCTGCGAGGCCCGACGTAAATCGCAGTCGATGATGAGTGTTTTTTTGCCTGCAAGGGCATAAGAGAGCCCTAAATTGACGCAGACGGTTGACTTCCCCTCACTCATGGCTGTGCCGGAGACAAGAAGGGTCTGTAATGGAGTGTCTACACGGCTATAATCAAGAGCGGTGCGCAGCATCCTGAAACTTTCGGCAAAGGGTGACAAGAGGCTTTCATTAATCATCAGCATGGGCACCTCCACACTCTTTGGTGTATGGGATTTTCCCTGTGCAGAAGAGCTGTATTTTACAACTTTTTCCCTGAAAACCTTGCTGGCGTTGTACAGTGTCCTGTTCCACAGTGGCAGTTTGCTCTCTGAAGCGCCACTTTTGCTCTCCTTGTTCACAAATGGAATGGAGGCGAGTACGGGCAGACCAATATCACTGAAAAAGGCTTCATCCTTGATGGTGCTGTCGAGAAGCTCGGCCATATAGGTGAAGAGAAGGGCAAGCAGCGCGCCAAGCACGAGGCCCATGAGCATACTTTTTTTCAGATCGGGCTTTTCAGGAGAAAAGGGACGAAATGCCGAGCCTACAAGCTTTACACTCCCCACTTCGGAACCGAGCAGGATGCGTGCTTCATCCGACTTCTCTTTCAAAAACATGTAGGTTTTATTGACGACCTCCCTGTCGCGCAGCAGCCTGGCGTAATTTTGCTGCTTTTGTGGCAGTGTGGAGAGCTGGCTTTCGTAGTATTGTTTCAGCCGACTGAACTCGGTCATACCGAAGTTCAGCTCGTTGAGTTTCCGCTCAATCTGAAGCTTTTCGGCAACCATATCGAAGTTTGCTTTTTGTGCCAGCCCGGCATAACCGATGGCTCCGGCAATTTTGCTGCGGCTGAGCTGTTCGTAGCGTGTTTTTACCACATCAAGTTGCTGCTTTTGCTGCTTGACCTCCGCGTTGTCAGCCCCTTTTTCACGCAGCAACTGTATATAAATGCTTTCATGACTCCTTATTTCGTCCATGATGGAGCCGAGTTGACGGCTCACATTTTGTGCAACATGCTGGCTCAGCTCCCTGTCGGCCTCGGTGAGTTTTTTTTCAAGAAAGCCAAGGCTGTTCTTTGTAATATTGTATTCGGTTTTGATGCTGTTGACCTTTGCGTCGGTCTCAATGAGTTTGTCGAGCAGTTGCTGGGTGTTGCCTGAAAACTCATAGATTTCATGCGCGGCCATGTAACTGGTTTGGGCATCATCGGCATCAGCAACCTTTTTTTGCTGTGCACGAAGCATGTTGGCAATAAAACTGCTTACCTGGCTATATTTTTCAGAGTTCCGGTTGATATCAAAATCCCTGTAGACTCGACAGAGGGCGTTGGTCAAAAAAACAGATTCATCCGCAAAGGGGCTTGAGACAGAAACCTTGAGGAGGTTGGTTTCGCGCACAGCCTCAACCAGGGTGCGACCGCTCAGTTTGAGCGCGTAACTCCGCAGGAGCTCATCGCTGTCGGGCAAGAGCGCCACTGGAGCTTTTGTTGAGCGAAAAATGCGAAAGGGCTCAAAAAAACTTCTCATTGGCGTGAGGTACTCCCTGTTGCCAAAAAACTCGAGTGATCCACCGCTTTCGGCAAGTTTCCTGACGGCAAGTTCCGCAATGGGCATCGACTTGAGCAACTCCATATCCTTTTTGGAAACTTTGCTGTCTGCCGCACCTGCTCCAAGCACCGATTCAAGAATATCACCGGGATTACTTGGCGCATTGATCATCATCACCAGATCAGCACGATATTCGGGAGTCAGTGTTTGATGGTACAGATAGGCCAGAGTCAGCGAGGAGAGAAGAACAATCAGAATCCCGTACCTGCGGCGCAGAATAATCTTGACAATCTCTCCAAGAGTTATTTCGGACTCACGGGTTGCGGGATACGTCTCTTCCGGAGTACCCTGGCGTTGTTGTTCAACCGTCATAAGGTAATTTCCTGGTCGTTATTTTTTGAGATTTGTGTAGATGTAGGTCCATGGGTACACAACACTTACAATACTGGCAAATTTTGCGAAACTGAAGCTTCTCTCTGGAAAGATGATGGTGTCGTTTGGCTTCAGGGCAATGAATGAGGAGCGGTCACCATCTTTATAGTACTCTTTGAGGTCAACGACATAAGCCTGCACGCCGTTTTTGTCGGGTTCCTGACGGGCAACCAGCACTTTGCGGAGATTGACTTCGGACTGCACGCCGCCTGCAAGAGCGAGGATGGTGGCAAAATCGACATTTTCACGAACCACAAGCTGACCCTGCTTGTTAACCTGGCCGAGGACATTGATGATCATGAGGATATTACCGCTGTCATCAGTAAAATAGGAGTCCTGCACCAAGGGGTAGTTTGGACCTGAAAGGGGCTTGTAATCGGACTGCCGACTCCCGGAAAGGAGGGCTGAAGCCGCTCCCTGTTCGCCTGCGGCCTCCGCTTTGCAGGAAAAAAGAAGAGGGCTTTGCAGCAAAAACGTGATCACTGCAAGGGTTCTTAAAGCGCTCATGGAAAAATGCTTTTTGGATAAAATAACAGATAGAATAAAGCTCCGCAATCTTCAGTCCCATTTGAAGTAGCAGCAAAAGAGGGAAAGTAAAAACGCTGTAATTTAATTAAAACACAGCAACTTATCACATCTAAGAACTGAAATCCTTTGTAAATATAAAACATTTTCTCATAAAAAGTGCAATGGCCAGCAAAGAAAGCATAACAAAGGGGATACTATCTTTTTTGGATACTGTATAACTTCGCTAATTCCAATCAAAAGGATGAACGCCTGTGCCAGAACTCAAGCCTGGCGTATGTGGAGAGGGTGGCGACAGCTTGGGGCCGCATTTTTTCATTGCTTGAAAAACACTCTATCTCAACTCGCTTTACCTTTTTCGGCTCACTTCCGAAAAATAATTTCCATATTGAATGTTCCGGCAACGAAACAGTAACTTCAGCACAGCGTTATGCAAGGCATCGGACGGTCA
>CAIXCO010000228.1 GCA_903917955.1 uncultured Chlorobiaceae bacterium
GCCGAAGAGTACCGGGAGTGCCAGCTCAAGGCAAAAATTCTTGGGTTGGGTGCAGAGTTTGGCCTTTTCGAAAGCATTCTCTGGAACGGAAGCTATCTCTGGCTTGAGGAGCATCTCCAGCGGCTTGCAGCATCGGCCACAACCCTTGGCTTTCCCTGCGATATCGCCACCGCCGCACGGCACCTCAGCACTCTCGAAGAGGAGCTGAGTCGAAACCCCACCCGCTTCAAGGTAAAGCTCACCCTCTCCATGCAGGGAAGCTTCAGTGTAAGCCATGAGCCCATCGAGGTGCAGCCTTCCGCCACCACGCTCCGCCTCTGCATAGCCGCGCACCGGGTCGATTCCCGAAACCCCTTGCTCCACCACAAAACCACCGAAAGGGAGCTCTACGACCGCTACCACACCCTCGCCCGTCAAAGCGGTTTCGATGAAGTGCTCTTTATGAACGAGCGCGGAGAGCTGACCGAAGGAGCCATCACCACCCTTTTTATCCGCAAAGGCCTCCAACTCCTGACGCCCCCGCTCCACTCCGGCCTCCTCAACGGTATTTTCCGCAGCAACTTCCTCGTCACCCGCCCCTTCGCCGCCGAAAAAATAATAACTCTCCCCGACCTGCAAACAGTCAGCACCCTCTTCATCGCAAATTCAGTCCGGGGCCTCAGGCCAGCTCTCTTCACCGGCCAACAAATATCATTACAACTACCATGCTCTGGCGCATGATTATTCAGAGCAAAAAAATGTTTATTATAAGGCGGGGTGAATCACCTTGTCATTTCGACGAACGAAGTGAGGAGAAATCTTAAAGCACAATAATCAAGATTTCTCGCTGACGCTCAAAATGACAAAAGTCGATATTTTAACGTGATCGTGCAGGACTAACACAACAGAGTTATCGGAAGGACTTCAACAAATATCCAATCTCTCACAGGCTTATGCGTCTTAGCCCATCTCAATCACAAATGATTTGCCAGCAGATCTACCGGCATTTGGGTGATGGAGCCGCCATTTGGCTCTTTGGTTCACGTCTTGATGATCATAAAAAAGGTGGGGACGTTGATTTGTATGTTGAAGCTTCGCATCACACCTTGCTCGACGAACTTCGTTGTAAAATCAAACTTGAAGAGAGCCTCGATATGCCGGTTGACTTGATTGTTCGTCACCCGACAGAGAACTCAATCATTGCTAAAATTGCCAAGAGTCAGGGAGAAAGGCTATGAGTGCAAACGTGCAGTTGATTTGGAAAAAAATTGAACATTTGCGCCGTATGCGCAACTATCTCGAATACTCACTTGAGCAGACCCTGCTGCTCATTCCAATAAGCGATTGGCACCAATTGAAACCGGCACATCATGAAACACTTGCGGCTTTTCGGGTACGATTCAGTGAGTTTCAGGAGCATTTGGGAAAAATCATGCGTGCCATAGCCCGTGAAGAAGAGCAAAGCACCGAGCCATTCAGTTTCGTACTGCTGTACATGGAAAAACTCGATATTCTGGATACGGTTGATCACTGGAAAATGATTCGTGAACTGCGAAACGCAGTCAATCATGAGTATGAAGAAAATGAACAACGACTCTCCGAATTTTTTGTGGCGCTAACCAAAGCTGCGCCACAGCTATTCGCATGGTTTAACCGCATTATCGAATTTTGCGAGTCATCATACCCTGCGCCAGACAGCGGAGCTATCTCTATAAAAAAATAACCCCATACCCGACCACCATGCGCGACCATACTCCCGACTTCACCATGCATGAGCTGACCCTGCAGAACAAAGCGCTCATCCGCCAGACCGTACAACAACTCATCGAAAAACTTGCTGCCGACGGCAAGCTCACCTTGGACACCCTGCTCGAATTCTGGATTGAAGTACCCGGTGTCAAGCGAGCTAGAGGAAGCTTCAGGGGCGGCTTTTTAATGCCCGACAGCTTTGTCTATATCAGCGACTATTTCCAGCCCGACGTGCCCCAAACCCTCACTCCCGGCGCGGCTTATGCTGAAGGGGAGGCTCCCCTCGAAAAAGTGTGGGACGACCTGCTCGAAGAGCTCTACTACCAGGTCGAAATTTTCACCTCTCCACTCTCAACAGGCAAAGGGATCACGCTCGAACTCTGGGCAGGCAACCGTCAGCGTCCTGAAGGCGAGTGGATCTATGCCGTCGATCGTAAAGTGGAACTTGGTTAGCTTTTGGAGCTGTAGTCGCAGACAAGGCTGACCAAACAGTGCGCACAGTCAGGCTTTTTTGCCTTGCAGGTGTAGCGACCGTGCAGCAGCAGATAGTGATGAAAGGGGAGTACCAACGCTTCGGGGATAATCAGCATCAGCCCCTTTTCGGTCTCTTCCACCGTGTTGGTCTGAACCAGCCCGATCCGGTTTGAGACCCGGTGCACATGGGTATCTACCGGCATGACCGGCAGGCCAAAAGCGTTGCTCAGCACAACACTTGCAGTTTTACGGCCAACCCCCGGCAGGCTTTCAAGCTCCTCCCTCGTTCCGGGCACCTCGCCATGAAAGCGCTCAACAAGAATCCGGCTCGTCTCAAAAAGATGTTTTGCCTTGGTGTTGCAGTAATTGATGGAGCTGACAAGGGCTCTCAGCTCCTCAAGTTCCATTCGGCTCATGCTTTCGGCGTCCGGCGCAACCCGGAAAAGCTCCCGGGTGATAACATTGACCTGCCTGTCCGTTGCCTGGGCCGCAAGAATGGTGGCCACAAGCAACTGAAACGGGGTGCCGTAGCAGAGCTCGCTTCTGGGGTTCGGGTATGCCGCGCCAAGCACCTCATTAAGAAAAGCAATTTTTGTCAACTCTCGATTTCCGGACTCTCTGCCTCACTCTCGGCCTTCTGAAGCTTGGCTACCGACTGGTCAATAAGTCCCCGTCCATTTTTATGCACCTTCCCCTCACCCTTGAGGTCGTTGTAAATGGCATCAAGAATACCATTCACAAACTTGCTGCTCTTGTCGGTGCTGTTGAATTTTTTGGCAATTTCAATAGCCTCATTGATTGAAACCTTGGGAGGAATATCCTCGCAGTAGAGAATCTCCGTCAGCGCCATGCGAATGATATTCTTGTCGATGATGGCAATACGGCTCATATCCCAGTTGAAGGTGTGCTTTACAATATAGAGGTCAATCTCCTCTTTATGCTCCTTGATGTTTTTCAAAAGCGTATTGAAAAACATCATGGCATTGGCATCGGCCAAAATCTCCTCGGTCAAAAGCCAGCCAGCCGCAGAGTCGATATCGGTATCACGGATTTCAATGGTATAGAGTGCCTGTAAAATCTTTTCACGTATTTGCCGGCGGTACGTCTTCATAAAAGAGCAGTTAAATGATTGAGGAGTAGAGGATTTCATTGACAACAACATCCGTTCGACCCAAATTTTCATACAAAACATGGGGATGGTGTTTTTTCAGCTCCTCCGTTGAAAAGTTGCCGGTTGCTACGGCAATAGACTTTGCGTTGAGAACCCTGGCACAGGAAATATCGTGTTCCGTATCGCCAATAATAATAATATCGTGCTCCGTAAATGTTTTTCCAGTCAGTTGGCGCGCTTTTTCGACCGCAACCGCCGGCAGTTCATTGCGACTCGGTGCGTCATCGGCAAAGGCGCCGAAGGGAAAGTAGTGGTTTATTTCAGGAAGAAGGAGCTTGTGGCGTCCCGACGCTTCAAAATTTCCGGTCAAAAGGCCAACCATCACTTCGCGGCGCCCCGAAAGCTCGTGCAGAAGTTTTCCGATACCCTCCATCAGGCAAACGTCCGAGGCTCGGGCATGCTGGCGAAAAAGCTCAATATAGCACGCCTTGACGCGCTCAAATTTTTCACCGATTTCACCCTCGCCGAGGCCAGCACTCTGCAAGACCTCATAGATGATAACGCTGTCCATCTTGCCACAAAAATTGTGTGTCTCAGCGCTTCCCGGCGTGCCGTAAACCTCCGTCAAGGCATCAACAAGCACTTTTCGATTAATCTTGCTCACCGTAAGCAATGTTCCGTCAATATCAAATAACACAAGTTTCTTCAGCATAGCATCTCTTGGGAACCTCTCAAATTCTTATTTTTTCAAGTCGTACAGGAATCAGTCGCGACACACCCTCCTCCTCCATGGTGACCCCGTAAAGAGCCTGGCAGGAGGCCATGGTTTTTTTGTTGTGCGTAACAATAATGAATTGGGTGTTATTCTCAAATTTTTTCAGAAGTTTAATAAAACGGGTGACATTGGCATCATCCAGCGGAGCGTCCACTTCGTCAAGAATACAGAAGGGGCTCGGCTTCACCAGATAGATGGCAAAAAGGAGCGAAAGTGCCGTCAGCGCCTTTTCACCACCGCTCAACTGCTCAATGGAGAGCGGCTTTTTCCCCCTCGGTTTGGCCACAATCTCTATGTGGGCACAAAGAGGATCTTCGCCGGTATGAATCAGCAAATCAGCCTCATCCTCCAGTTCAAAGAGCTCCCGAAAAAGAGCAATAAAGTTTTTTCGCACCTCGCAAAATGTGGCCTCAAATTTTTGAAGGGCCGCCTTGTTGATCTCCTCAATGGTCGAACGAAGCTCCCGCTCGGCCTTCTGCAAATCCTCCCGCTGCCCGACAAGAAAATCGAGACGCTCTTTTTCCCCCTCATACTCATCAAGAGCCAGCTCATTGACCGCGCCAAACTGTTCCCGCTGCCTGTTCAGCACCTCAAGCCTCTCTTTAGCCTCATGGCGCTCAAACGAATCATCAAGAATCGGTTCAGCCATCACGGCAAGGTCACAGTTATATTTTACCTGCGCCTCCAAAAAGAGATGGTCGAGCGACTGCTCAAGCAGCATGGTGTCGTGGGTGAGGGTTGCGAGCAACTGCTGCCGAAGGTCGTGCTTCCGCCTCAGCTCCCTCAGCCTCGTCTGAGCGGCGTGATGCTGCGCCTGTCGCTCCCGGTAAACCAGACCAAGCTCACCA
>CAIXCO010000229.1 GCA_903917955.1 uncultured Chlorobiaceae bacterium
AGATCCATGATGACCCGTTTGACACCCAAGGAACATGTTACCGAGTTTTTTGGTTTCTATGACGGCACCTTTGGCAAGGCTTCGGCTGTGGTTGGCCCGCTTGTCTTCGGGCTGGTATCGGCGCAGGCCGGAAGTCAGAAGATTGCGCTCGCCTCATTGCTCTTCTTCTTCACGATTGGTCTGTTGCTGATGACCAGAGTTCGGTCGGCAGGCGGTACCGCATTGAATGGTGAATAAATATTGCATTTAAAGCGTTACCTTACAGTATAAAGTGGCTTGGGAACAAAAGGGAGCGGAGATGAAAAGGAGAGTGAGAAGAGCGAAATTGACCCTCCCTGCTGAGGCTTCACGTTATTTGCGCGCTTTTGCCCCCTTTTTCTGGAAAAATTTTATCCACGACAAAATTTTTCTCGGCGCAGGCTCTCTCGCGTTTCAAACACTTCTCTCGATTGTGCCGATTCTTGCCATCATTCTCTCAATCCTGAATGTTTTTGTGGTCTTTGCACCCTTCAAACGCTCAATTGAGGATTTTCTTGTTCAGAATTTCATGCCTGGTGCTGGAATGGTGCTCAATACCTATCTGATAGATTTTATTGGAAAGACCTCCAGTGTACCGATTCTTGGAGGTGTCTTTCTTTTCATTATCGCACTTTTTCTTATCTCAACGGTCGATCATACGCTCAATGATATCTGGGAGGTTCATGCCCCCCGCAAGGCCCTGCAGGGCTTTACCCTCTACTGGACGGTATTGACGCTCGGGCCAGTGCTGATTGGAAGCAGCCTTGCCGCAAGCTCTTATGTCTGGTATACCATCTTTACGGCGGGCCCTTTGCTTGAAATGAAAACCAGTCTCCTCTCCTTTTTTCCCGTTATTAACTCGATTGTCGCCTTTTTTCTCCTCTACATGCTTGTGCCAAACCGTCGGGTGCGCTTTGTTCACGCTTTTTCGGGTGCCCTGCTTGCCGCCGTTCTGTTTGAACTCTCAAAGCGATGGTTTGCCTTCTATATCACCCATATTGCGACGTTTCAGCATATTTACGGGGCACTCTCGGTTATCCCGATACTTTTTTTCTGGATCTATCTTGGCTGGATTGTGGTACTGACCGGTGCAGAATTTGTTTTCTGTCTCGGTGCCCTGAAACCTCAAGGATCGGTCGCCGAGCCCTTCAACCCCTTGCGTGGAGTGCCCGAGATTCTTTCGGTTCTTGCTCATATCTGGAGTGGCCAGAAGAGCGGTAATGCCATGAATATGAAGAAAATTTTGAAGGTTGTCTGCGGCCTTACCCCTTCAGGGTTAAGAAAAATTGTCGATATTCTGTTGCTGAACGATTTGATTCATCTGACCGCAGATGGTGCCCTTGCCGTCAGTGGTGATCTTTATCTTTTGACGTTGTATGATCTTTATGCAATACTTCCGCCTGGCTTCTGGAGCGATGAAAACGGTTCGCTGATTTCAGGAGGTAATAGCGTACATTTGGAAACGATCGGCAGGGGAGTCACCGATTGCCTCAAAAGCAGCATGAATTTACCCCTTGCCCCTTTGTTAGAGGATATTAATCAAGCACAAGAATGAGTTATCAGGTTATAGCCCGAAAGTACAGGCCAGCAAAATTTGCTGACATCACCGCACAGGAGCATGTTACCCGTACTATCCAGAATTCACTGCGCATGGGCCGTGTAGGGCATGGGTATATTTTTTCGGGATTGCGCGGCGTTGGCAAGACAACCGCTGCCAGGGTTTTTGCCAAAGCGCTGAACTGTCAGAAGATGATGGAGGATGCCGAGTACCTCCAGAAAGTGACCGAGCCTTGCGGAGAGTGCGAAAGCTGTCGCGACTTTGATGCCGGTACCAGCATGAATATTGCGGAGTTTGATGCCGC
>CAIXCO010000230.1 GCA_903917955.1 uncultured Chlorobiaceae bacterium
AGCCGACAAGTTCCTTTTTGTCATTGGCCCCGGTATTCTTTTTGTCGGCTCTTTTCTTGCTTTTGCAGTTCTTCCTTTCAGTCCGGCTTTTATTGGGGCAAGCCTGAATGTTGGCCTCTTTTATGCGATAGGTATCGTTGCTCTTGAAGTTGTCGGTATTCTTGCCGCCGGTTGGGGCTCCAACAACAAGTGGTCACTCTACGGAGCCATCCGCAGCGTTGCCCAGATTGTCAGCTATGAAATCCCCGCAGCAATCGCGCTTCTCTGTGGAGCCATGATGGCCGGAACGCTTGACATGCAGCAGATTATCGTATCGCAGTCGGGCTCACTGGGTTTTGCGCACTTCTTCCTGTTTCAGAATCCAATTGCTTGGTTACCGTTTCTTATCTACTTTATCGCTTCGCTTGCTGAGGTGAACCGGGCGCCTTTTGATATTCCCGAGGCAGAATCAGAGTTGGTTGCCGGTTACTTTACTGAATACTCAGGCATGAAGTTCGCTGTTATCTTCCTTGCTGAATATGGCAGCATGTTCATGGTCTCGGCCATTATCTCCATAGTATTTCTTGGTGGATGGAACTCTCCGCTTCCCAATATTGGACCGCTTGCTCTGAACGATCTGACTAATGGGCCTGTATGGGGTGCTTTCTGGATCATCACGAAAGGGTTCTTCTTTATTTTTGTACAGATGTGGCTTCGCTGGACGCTTCCAAGATTGAGGGTAGATCAGTTGATGTATCTCTGCTGGAAAGTTTTGACCCCGTTTGCTTTTGTCAGCTTTGTGCTGACGGCGATCTGGGAAGTCTATGTCCCTTGAGAGAAGTGTATAACAGTCAATGGCCAGGAAAGTAATGACGTATAGATTATGAGTGAGTATTTCGGGAATATAAAAACCGGAGCGGTTACGATTGCCTCCGGCATGGGTATCACCCTGAAGCATTTTTTCAATGCCATTCATCGCAAAGGTGATGCTGGTGTTGATGAGGCTGGTTATTTCGGTCAGGTTGACGGTATCTGTACCCTGCAGTATCCGAGGGAGGTTATACCAACTCCGAAAAACGGTCGTTATCGCCTCTATAATAATATTGAGGATTGTATCGGTTGCGGACAGTGCGACAGGGCTTGTCCAATTGGCTGCATAGCTATTGAGACTATCAAGGTAGCGCCTGATGACTTGGCTCTTTGCGGAAAAACCTCGGATGGGCAGCAGAAAAAGTTCTGGCTTCCTGTTTTTGATATTGATGTGGCAAAGTGCATGACCTGCGGAATATGTACAACGGTCTGCCCGACGGAATGTCTTGTTCATACTGCCGTCAGTGATTTTTCCGAGTTTGACCGTAGCAATTTTATCTATCATTACGGAAACCTTTCCCGTCTTGAAGCTGAGGCCAAGCGTCGCAAGAATAGTGAACTTCAGGCAAAGGCGAAGGCGGAAAAGGAGAAGAAGGCAGCCGAAGCGCTCAATGAAAGCAAGGCCGGAGAATCAGGCGAACCAATTAATGTGCTCTAACACCATGAGTAACCCAACCTATACGGTCATTTTTTATCTCTTTGCGGCCCTTACGGTCTTTTCAGCCGCCTTTGTCGTGTTTACACGCAATGTGATTTATTCTGCGTTTTCGCTGCTCTTTACCTTTTTTGGCGTGGCCGCTCTTTATGTTTTTTTGAGCGTTGATTTCATTGCCGTTACCCAGGTTGTTGTCTATGTTGGTGGCATTCTTGTTCTTCTGCTTTTTGGTGTGATGTTTACCAACGGTATTATGCAGACTGGGCAGAAAAGTGAGGTATTTCATATTATTCCCGGCACGGTTTTGCTTTTCGGTACTATCGGGGCTTTGCTCTATACCTTTTATACCTCGCACGGCTGGATGCCTTCTGAAACCACCCTGCAGGGCAGTATTGTCGAGCGTATTGGATTTGAAACGATGTCACGCTATGTCCTTCCGTTTGAGATGGTCTCCATTTTGCTGCTTGCGGCACTGATCGGGGCGGCATTTCTTGCGCGTTTTGAGAAGTCAGGGAAATAAATCAATAAGTGTATCACAACATGGAACAGTTGACAACCATAGGGCTCAATCACTATTTGACAATTTCGGCCATTCTTTTGGGCTTCGGGCTTTTTGCCGTCATGACCCGGAAAAACGCCATTGTTGTTCTTATGGGAGTGGAACTTATTCTTAATGCAGCAAATATCAATTTCCTCGCCTTTTCAAAGTATAATGGGGGAATGGAAGGGGTGATGTTCGCTCTTTTTGTTATCGTTATTGCTGCGGCTGAAGCAGCTATTGCCCTTGCCATTGTGATCAATATATTCAAGATATTCAAGAGTGTCGATGTGTCGAAGATTGATTCGATGAAAGAGTAACGGGGCGTAAAAGAGCATTATCAGGTTTAATTTTTTTTTGGTGTAAAAACAAAAGGAACATGCACAGTTTAATTCAGTTATCAATAGTCGTACTGCTGCTGCCACTGCTCTCGTTTGTCATTCTTATCTTTTTTAATCGCCGGCTCCCCAGAAGAGGTGATTTTATAGGGGTGGGAATACTTGGTACAGCATTTGGTATCTCGGCCTACATCTTCTGGTCGGTGATTGTGCAGACCTACGATCCTGCATTCAGGATCGCCTGGGACTTTACCTGGATTGATTTGGGCAATGTTCCTGGAGTCGGACCTCTCGAGATCAGGATGGGTGTTGTTATCGACAACCTCACCTCCATCATGCTGGCGATGGTGACCCTTATCAGTCTTCTCGTGCACCTCTACTCCACGGGGTATATGGCAGGAGACAAGAACTATGGACGGTATTTTGCCTTTCTGGGCATCTTCACTTTCTCCATGCTCGGTATTGTTCTCTCCGACAACCTCTTCTCCATCTATATTTTCTGGGAACTTGTCGGTCTCTCCTCCTATCTTCTTATCGGCTTTTTCTTTGAGAAGGATAGCGCCGCTGATGCACAGAAAAAGGCATTTCTTGCCAACCGTGTTGGCGACATCGGAATGTGGCTTGGTATCCTGATTCTTTATTCTCAGTTCCACACATTTAGCTTCGAGCAGATCTATGCAAACCTTGCTGCAGGGAAGTTTGCCCTCTCCAATGGCTGGCTCACCGCTGCGGGTATTTTGCTCTTTATGGGTTGCGTTGGCAAGTCGGCCCAGTTCCCTCTACATGTATGGCTTCCTGATGCCATGGAGGGCCCAACTCCGGTTTCGGCACTGATTCATGCTGCGACTATGGTTGCCGCAGGTGTCTATTTTGTAGCCCGTATTTTTGTGATGCTGACGCCGGACGCACTGCATGTTATTGCTTTTATCGGAGCATGTACGGCATTCATGGCAGCAACCATTGCCATTACACAAAACGATATCAAACGGGTTCTGGCCTATTCTACCGTTTCGCAGCTTGGTTATATGGTACTTGGCCTTGGTGTCGGTGCCTACTCGGCCTCTCTTTTTCATCTTGTGACGCACGCTTTTTTCAAAGCCTGTCTTTTTCTCGGTTCGGGTGCCATCATTCATGCCATGCACCATGAGCAGGATATGCGCTGGATGGGTGCCCTTTGGAAGAAGATGCCATGGACCTTTGCAACCTTTACCCTTGCGACCCTTGCGCTTGCCGGTCTGCCTCTTACAAGCGGATTCATGAGCAAAGATGCTATTCTTGCCGGAGCGATTGGTTTTGCCAAGGTAGAGGGTGGTGGTATCTACTATCTCATTCCAGCTCTTGGCTTCTTTTCCGCCATGCTTACCGCATTCTATATGGGGAGGCAGATCTGGCTTGTCTTCTTCGGTGAAAGTCGTACGCATCTGAAACCTGCCGATAACCATCATCAGGCGCATCATGCACACGACAGTCATGACACCCATGGCGATGCTCATCATGGTGCTCACGAAGTTCATGAGGTTGCCTGGAATATGAGGGCTCCGCTTGTTATTCTGGCAGCTCTTTCAGTCTTTGCTGTCTATTCCCCTGATCCGCTTGATGGCGCAAAAGGGTGGTTTATGAAGATGATTCCTACCCCTGCAACCGTTGTGGGTGAAGCCAACCCCCAGAAGGGAGCACTTCTTTCGGGCAGTGTTGCACCGCACCTTGCTGGAGTTCAACGCACTACTGAAGTTGATGCAC
>CAIXCO010000231.1 GCA_903917955.1 uncultured Chlorobiaceae bacterium
AAAGCTCCGCCGCAATCGGATGTAGCAATGTTTATGCTGCGGAAATTCCAACTAGACATGATCGAAAAATCCCTATAAAGTGTTTTTTTCCTTTTTTTTAAGCATAACTTAACGTTTTCCAAAGGTTAATTTCGGTACATTTGTTACGTAATAAAAAATAAAGATGCGGATGATCAAGATTCTATCAATCTAAAGCTGGGAGAAAAAAGAAAAAGTGAGGTTCATCAGGATTTTCTGATGCATCGCTTGATTAATCAGGGCATAACTTTCTTAAAAACATAATCAACAGTAAACAACACCAAGCAATGAACTATTCACATAAGGCACTCTACGGATTACTTCTTCTCCTGATAACCGTGATGACTTCGGTTTCCGATCTTCGGGCGGCAGAGACGGATATTGACGGACACACTATCAATACCGTGACCATAGGCCGTCAGGTCTGGATGCAGGAGAATCTTGACGTCAGCCGTTATCGCAACGGAGAGTTGATTAAATATGCCGCTACGACTCAGGAGTGGCTTGATGCCGCAGCAAATGGCCAAGGCGCATGGAGTTACTACAAAAATGATGCTGCGAGCAACGGAAAATATGGTCGCCTTTATAACTGGTATGCCGTGCACGATCCTCGCGGTCTTGCTCCTAAAGGGTGGCATATACCGACCAATCTGGAGTTCAAAAAACTCTCGAACGCGCTGGGCGGCGTCTATATTGCCGGAGGAAAAATGAAATCCACCACACTTTGGCTCAGCCCCAATTTTACAGCCGATAACAGCGGCCAGCCCAGTGTCTGTGTTCCTAATGGCAATGTACTGTCATCGGTTTGCAGGCCCAATTTTTCAGCCGATAACAGCAGCAAATTCAGTGGAATGCCGGCAGGCATGAGAGGAACCGATGGAGGCTTTTTCTTTATGGGTGAAAACGCTTTTTTCTGGTCTTCTTCCGAATCAACTCCTACGATTTCGTGGTATGGTGCTCTTTCTTACCACCTTCCAACCTTTGTTCAAGGCACCGAACACAATGCTGACGGCATGTCTGTGCGCTGCATCAAGAATTAATGGTATAGAAATGTCATGATTCTTCAATTGCCCGGATAACCACTCTTCAGTCAGGTTTTCCGGGCAATTCTCAGTGCAGCTCTCTCCGACACTGTTTTTAATGACAGAACTCCTCTTCCGCCAGCGTCATAATCCTCTCCCGCAGGTCGCGGTGCTGAATCACATTCTCCGCCCGTGAACTTTTCACCTCAATAATGATGCTCCGGTTACTGTTGCATGCGGCGCGGTACACTTCACTGAATTCCCGGTTGGTTTGCGGGGCTGCATAGTCGAGCCCAAAGGTTTCTGCGGCTGAGCGGATGCTGTAGTTCTGGGGGGTGGCGAAGTGGGTTTCAAAGACGTCGCTGCATTCTGCAACCGGAAGGAACGAGAATATTGCGCCACCGTTGTTATTCAAAACGATGATCTGCATGGGTACCGGGAGTGTGCCGAGCAGCGAGAGGGCGTTGAGGTCGTGCAGGAAGGCAATGTCGCCAATCATCAGTGTTGCGGGCCTCAAGTGCCCGGTGGCAAAACCGGCGGCGGTGGAGATGATACCGTCAATGCCGCTTACTCCACGGTTGATGGCGGTTGGTATGCCGCCTAGATGGCTGCTCTGAGCATAGTTGTCCATATCCCTGACGGGCATACTGTTCGACACAAAAAGCACCTGCTGGCTGGTGACCAGCTCTGAAACCAGTCGGGCAGCGGAGAGGTCGGTGACTGGTTTTTCAGGGAGAAGCTGGGTTTGAATCTCTTCCGATGCTCTTCTGAAAAAGCGCTCAACGGTGTTGCTGTCGGGTTCTGACGGGATGGCGCGGCACCTTTTCAGCATTCCGGCTGTCAGTGCTATGGATGCTTCAAGGCGGCAGGTGACGTTGTGGTCAGGCGAAAAGCGGGCTTCTTGTGGCTTGACGACAATGTAGTGCTCCGGTTGCCACTCCTGCAGCGCGGTTGAGGGGTGTTTTGCGATAACGTTGCCGCCAAAGTGTACAACAAGATCACACTGTAGGGATTTTCGGACTTCGGGTGACTGGAGCAGGAGTTGCCAGGGATTGAGAGAGGCAACCATTCTCAGGCCGGATGAAAAATCTGCATAGAGCGGAACGCCGAGGTCGATCGATAGTTCACTGACCGCCAGAGCGTCCGCCCTGCTGGTCATGCTTCCAGCAATGATCATCGGTCGCTCTGCCGCTGCAAGCAGTTGGCGGAGCATGGTGATGGTGTTGCCGTCGGGCTGTTTTTCGGGTACTATCGAGCTGCTGAACGGTTTTCCGTTTTTAAGCCAATGGTGAAGGGGAGCTACCCAGGGATCTTTGAGGTCTGGAGTTGATGGTTCAAAAGGCTCCCGGAAGGGCTGGTTCAGATGTACCGGTCCTGCGGATGAACCAAGGGTTTTTGCAACAGCGTAAGCGAGAGTTGAGAGCAGCGCCTTGAGGGGAGCATCGGTTGATGGCACGGGAAGCTGCATCTGCCACCGGGTATAGCCGCCGAAGATGTTCTCCTGGCGGATGGTCTGGTTTGCTCCGCATTCAAGCAGCTCGAATGGGCGGTCGGCGGAGAGCACAAGTATCGGCTTAAAGTCCATTGAGGCCTCTACCACGGCAGGGAAGTAGTTGGCGACGGCGGTGCCGGAGGTGCAGACGAGCACGGCTGGCAGGGCGGTAGCACGGCCGTAACCGAGTGCAAAAAAGGCGGCGGAGCGTTCGTCGGCAAACATTTTCCATCGCGCTTTCGGGTTTCTTGCAATGGCGATGGTGAGGGGTGTTGAGCGTGAGCCGGGTGAGATGCAAAAAAAATCTGCACCCTGACGGATCAGCTCTTCAACAATGATCTGGCTCCACAGTGTGGTTATCTGGCGGTTGTTCATGCTTCCTGACGGGTTATGGCCAGCATCTCTGCTATTTTATGGTCAATCTCTTCCCACTCTGCAAAGGGAGTTGACCCTTTGACGAGACCGGCGCCGGAGTAGAGAGTGGCAAAGCGACCATTGACAAGGGCGGAGCGGATGGCGACGGCAAATTCGGCGGCATCCCGGCTTACCCAGCCGACAGGTGCGGCATACCAGCCACGGCTGAAGGGTTCGAGCTCCATGATATGCTGCATGGCCGGAGCCTTGGGCACACCACCAACCGCCGGAGTGGGGTGGAGGAGTTGCAGGACGGCGCTGTCGTGCTCAAACTCTGGTTGCAGTTGGGCGCGGCAGCGCGTGTAAAGGTGTGCAAGGCGATTGAGTTGAAGCACCTGCACCTCTTTATCCATATCAATGGTGCTGCATATTTTGAGTAACTCCAGGGAGATCATCTCCTTGACGAAGTTGTGTTCGCGGATATCTTTTTCTGAATTCAGGAGAGTTTCTGAGGCGTGATGGTCACTGCCGTTGACGGACTTCTTTGGGCAGGTGCCTGCAAGGGCTTCAGTGAGCAGCATCTTGCCGTCACGGCGGTAGAGCCGTTCGGGGGTAAAGCTGAAAAAGGCATGATTTTCTGCAGGTTCAAAGTAGAACCTGTAAATGTTGTTCTGTGGAGAGGGGTAGTGCAACAGAAACAGAAGCGGTGAAAAGCTGCGGCTGAATTCGAGCGTGGCTTGGCGCGCAAGCATGATCTTCTCCATTTCGCCCGACTCAAAGGTGAGCAGTGCTTTCTGGCAGCGCTCTATCCACTCGTTTTGATCTGGATTATAGGAGATGTTTTGCAGTTCAGGCAGTTTCAGTGCAGAGCAATCCGTGTCGCTCGCAATGCGACTGAGCACCTCGGTGATTGCGCCGATTTTTGCCGCGATTTCGTCGCCAACGTCAAGCCAGAGGTGGCATGAGAGGGTGTATGAGCCCTCCTCAAAGGTTATTTGAACAAGGGGAAGGATAAAGGAGAATGAGGAAAATTCCTGCCAGATTTCCTCCTGCTTTTCCTCGTTGTTGAAATAAAAACCGCCGAAATAGCGTGCATCGGGATTTTTTGCGGCGATGCAACGGTCAAACTGTTCAAAGCTCTCTGTATTTCTGCCCGATTCGTTCAATGTAATACTGTCGGCAACTCCGATGCCTGCCACCGAAAAATCTCTCTCCCGGTTCATCCAGTAGAGTCGTGGATAGACCGGCTGATGGTAAAGCCATTCAGGAAGCTCTGTCGGTTGAAGAGGCTGACGGAAGGTTACGAGCTGCGCCTGGTCATGGTGAGGCAGTGCGTGGCTGTCACGATAGAGCAGCAATGCTGCTTCAAGGCTTGAAATCGCCTTTTCTATGGATAAAGGTTCTTTCAAAGGGTTAATCACCGTGCCTCATTTTTGAGATGTTTCTGCAGAGAGAGTGCAAGATAATTGTTTTTGACAAGAAGCCATTTATAAATTGCCTCTGCTTCGGCCCGTCGTCCTGTACGGACATAGCAGACCCCAAGGTTGTAGTGTGCATCGGTAAATGCGTCGCTGTTCTCTATCGCCTCACTGTACGATGTGGCTGCCTTGTCGAACTGTCCGAGCTGCATTTGGGCATTGCCGAGATCGTAGAGACGCAGGGAATCTTTTGGAGAACGCTCAAGGTGCTGCTGAAAATATTTTTCTGCTTCGCGGTAGTTTTTCTGGTTGAATGCGACGGCACCAAGCGCGTGAAAGGCTTCGTCGAGTTCTGGATTTATGGCCAAAGCATTTTTGTATGCTGCTGCGGCTTCACTGTAGCGCCTGGCGCCTGCACAGGCGTTGCCGAGAAGTAGATAGCCGTTGGCATTCCGGGGCTCTTTCCAGACCTGTTGCTGCAGGCTGTTGATTTCACTCTCTCTGCGATTGCATGAGGTGAGCGTGGTCACTGCTGCCAGAAGAGTGAGCACAATAAGGCATCGTATGCCAGTTCTTGAGTGTGGTCGTGATGGATTCATAGTGCTTCAATATAACGACTCGCTGAATGATCTGCCAATCTTGATTTGATGGAAATATTTTAATTTTGCCGGTAGTGTACGTAACTTCTTTCTGAGTGGGAGATTTTAAAGGTGAGTCACGTAAAATTAACAAGATTATTGGTCAAGAACCATGAAAACTGAACTACAGGTAAGCGGGATTCGTTGCGGCGGTTGTGAACTGCTTGTCAAGGAGGCGCTTGAAGAGGTTGTGGGGGTAAGGGAGGCGGAAGTTTCTCATCTCAAGGGCGCCGTTGTTGTCGACTATGACCCCGAAACGGTCAACATTGCATCTCTTGCAGCGGTTATTGAGGAGCAGGGTTTTAAGGTGAACGAGTGAGGCTCTCGGTGTTTTTTTCATAATAAAAGGGTGGATCGTGCCATGGGAATGGAAAAAACAGAGCGACTTGCGGTGTTGATTGATGCTGACAATACGCAGGCGACAATCATTGAAGGTCTCCTTGCGGAGGTCGCGAAGTACGGAACGTCGAGCGTCAAAAGGATTTATGGCGACTGGACTTCGACAGCGCTGAGAAGCTGGAAGGAGGTGCTGCTGGAGTACTCCATTCAACCTATTCAGCAGTTCGGCTATACCAAAGGAAAAAATGCTACCGATAGCGCCATGATTATTGATGCCATGGATCTGTTGTATACCGGGAAGTTTCACGGATTCTGCATTGTTTCCAGCGACAGTGATTTTACGAAACTTGCTTCGAGAATCAGGGAGTCGGGGCTCTTTGTTTATGGGTTTGGAGAGAAAAAGACTCCGGCAGCATTTGTCTCAGCCTGCGATAAATTCATTTATATCGAGGTATTGCGGGCAAAAACCAATGAGAATGAATCGATTGCCAAAAAGTCGATGGCGGAGCTCAAGCGTGACACCCGGTTGGTGCGCCTGTTGCGGAATGCTGTTGAGGCCTCCTCGGACGAAAGCGGCTGGGCACATCTTGCAACGACAGGGAGCAACATTGCAAAGCAATCGTCAGAGTTTGATCCTCGCAACTACGGCTATATCAGGCTTGGAGAGCTGCTGGTAGCTACAAAACTTTTTGATATTGAGGAGCGTGTCATCGGTGACGGTCCGTCAAAAGCAATCTATGTTCATGATAAACGCAAAAAAAGTTGATTTTTACCATTAAAACCAGGGAGTATTATTTTATGAAATCGCTTAAGGCCATTTTGCTTTTTTTCTTCATTATTGCGACACTGCCCTTCAGGGATGTCTCTGCTGTTGATTTTGCCGGTTCCAAAGATCATCCGCTGTTGCGGCGTTTTGCTGGTTCGGGAATTGTGGGCTATCAGGTAAAGCGCTTTGATGGCTATGAGTTGCAGACCTCTACCTTCAGCCGCTATAACCTTGAGACAAAAAAACGGGAGTATGTTAAACCTCCCCTGAAGCCTGAAGGGCGATTGACGCGAATATGGTACGAGGTGGCAGGTGATACCGGCTCTCTTGAAGTGTTCAGGAACTATCTCAATGAGCTTACGGCCAAAGGGTTTGTTGTTCTGTATGACTCCAAAAAAGACCCGGCTGCCACCCGATGGAGTAATTATCTTGCTCCGTTTGGCAGTATGGATATCCAGACCAACCGCAGCAACTATGTGTTTTATGCGGCTGAAAAGACTGGTATCTGTGTACTCAGCGCTAAAAAGAGTCGGCCTGAAGGAGATATTTATCTGCATCTGACTGTTGTGGAATGGGGAAAAAATGATGTGGTCTACAAGGCAAGGCGTGGAGCCTACGTTGCTCTTGATATCATTGAGATACAGCCGATGGCGCAGAAAATGGTGGCGGTCACTGCCGATGAAATGGCGCGGTCGCTGAGTGCTGCAGGCAAGGTCTCTCTGTACGGCATTTATTTTGATCCCGGCAAATGGGAGATTAAACCAGCCTCCCGTCCTGCGCTTCAGGAAATTGCGACGCTGCTGAAAAACAGGTCGGAATTGAAGCTGCACGTTGTGGGTCATACCGACAACATTGGCGGATATGAGGTCAATACGGTGCTTTCCAAGCGGAGAGCTGAGGCGGTTGTTGCAACACTTGTCAAGGATTTTGGTATTTCTGCACTTCGCCTTACGGCAAACGGGGCAGCCTATCTTGCTCCTGTTGCGCCGAACAGCACTGAAGCTGGACGTGCAAAAAATCGTCGTGTTGAACTGGTGCCGAGATGATGTTTCCAGGGGGGCAATAAAAAAAGGGAGTGCCTGGCACTCCCTTTTTTTATCTTTTCTGCGGAGCTGACGGGGTTCGAACCCGCGACCTCCTGCGTGACAGGCAGGCGCTCTAACCAAACTGAGCTACAGCTCCATGAAGACGTTGTCAATGTAGGAAGTTGTATTGTAATATCCAAAAACTATTTTCAGTTATTTCTGTTTATATTAGATGACGGAAAAGAAGAGAGTTCTTACGTGCGACTTTTTTTATTAACGGTATTCAACCTCAAGACAGTGACCATTATGCCCGTTACAGATTCCACAAATTCTCTGACAATTACTGATAACCGTACCGGAAAAGCCTATGAACTTCCGCTTGAAAACGGTTGCATCAACACAATGGATCTTCGCCAGATCAAGGTTTCAGATGAAGATTTCGGAGTGTTGGGTTATGATCCGGGCTTTTTGAACACAGCCTCATGTAAAAGCCGCATTACCTATATTGATGGAGACAAGGGGATTTTGCGTTATCGCGGCTATCCCATTGAACAGCTCGCAGAAAAGAGCACTTTTCTTGAAACAGGATATCTTCTTATCAAGGGTGAGTTGCCCGATCAGCAGCGCCTTGCGGAATGGACGTATAACATCCGCCATCATACCATGACCCACGCCAATATTGTCAAGTTCATGGACGGGTTTCGTTATGATGCACACCCGATGGGCATTCTTGTCGGTACGGTTGGAGCGCTTTCGACCTTTTACCGTGACGCGAAGGATATTTGCAGTGAAGAGTCACGCAAACTTCAGACACGCCGTCTTATTGGTAAAATACCGACGCTTGCCGCCATGAGTTTCCGCCACAGCCTTGGCTATCCCTACGTTCTCCCCGATAATGAGCTGAGCTATACGGCCAATTTCCTCTCCATGATGTTCAAGATGACCGAGCATCATTACGAGCCTAATCCGGTGCTTGAACATGCCCTCGATGTTCTCTTTATTCTTCATGCCGACCATGAACAGAACTGTTCAACCAATGCCGTCCGAGCGGTAGGCAGCTCCGGTGTTGATCCTTATACCGCTGTAGCCGCTGGTTGTGCCGCACTCTACGGGCCACTGCACGGCGGAGCCAATGAGGCGGTGATTCACATGCTGCTGAAAATCGGTTCGATTGACAAGATCCCTGCTTTTATTCAATCGGTCAAGGATGGTGAAGGACGTTTGATGGGGTTTGGCCACAGGGTCTATAAAAATTACGATCCAAGGGCAAAAATCATCAAGGATATTGCATTCCAGGTTTTTGAGGAGACCGGGCGCAGTCCGCTGCTCGATATTGCGCTTGAGCTTGAACGCATCGCCCTTGAGGATGAATATTTCATTGACCGGAAGCTCTATCCCAATGTGGACTTTTATTCCGGCCTGATTTACCAGGCGATGGGCTTTCCGATGGATATGTTCCCTGTGCTTTTTGCCATTGGCCGCATTCCCGGATGGCTTGCGCAGTGGACTGAGCATGTCAAGGATGGGGAGCAGAAAATTGCACGACCACGGCAGATTTACCTTGGTGAAGAGGAGAGGAATTTTGTGCCGATTGAGTTGCGTCCGAAAAGCCGCAATGATGAGCAGAGCGCAGGTGCCTGCATGTTGTAGCCGCAAGCTCTCAACGGTTTATTTCCCTGGTTTGTCGTTGATGACACTGTTTTTATAATTTTACGAAGTTTTTGTTATGTCGGTTACCACCAAAGATGTTGCCTATATCGCCGAATTGGCCAAGTTGCGCTTCAGTGATGAAGAGATGGTGACGATGACCAGCGAGCTTAACAATATTCTGCACTATGTTGAAAAGCTCAATGAAGTTGATACTGAAGGTATTGTGCCGCTCAGCAGCATTCATGACGCAGTCAATGTGCTCCGTGAGGATGTTGAGCATCAGCCGCTCTCCTCGTCGGAGGTACTGTTGAATGCTCCTGACCGGCAGGATCGCTTTTTCAAGGTGCCTAAAGTGATTGGGTAGTGCTTCGGTGATTGAACTTCGTGAAAAAAATGGCAGTGCTGTTTTTGTTGTCAAAGCGCAACCCCGCTCATCGAGAAGCCAGGTTTGCGGTCTCTACAACGGCGGTTTGAAGGTAAGCCTGAAGGCTGCGCCCGTCGATGATGCCGCAAACCGGGAGTGCTGCGCTCTTTTTTCGAAACTCTTTCATATCCCGCCATCACGGGTGCATATTTTGTCGGGCCAGAGCTCCCGTACAAAAACCGTGATGGTCGAGGGGATCAGCTCCGAAGCTGCTGCCCTCATTCTCGAACCCTTCGTTTGATACTTTTCATGAAAGCTGTCATTCTTATCCCCGCAAGGCTTGAATCGAGCCGCCTTGAGCGTAAAATGCTGGCCGATCTCGAAGGGGAGCCGCTGATTGTGCGCACCTGGCGCCAGGCACTGAAATCACGTAGGGCCGAGAGGGTTGTGGTGGCTACCGACAGCCTTGAGATAGCCGCAGCTCTTGAGGTGTATGGAGCAGAGGTGGTCATGACCTCGCCAACGGCGAGTTGCGGTACCGAGCGGATTGCTGAAGCAGCCTGCCATATCGAGGGTGATGTTTTCCTCAATCTGCAGGGCGATGAACCTCTGATCAGCCCAGAAAATATTGATCTTGCCCTTGAACCCTTTTTCAACGGAGCCCCTCCCGATTGTTCGACCCTCGTTTTGCCGCTGCGACCTGATGACCGCGTGCAGATCGACGATCCTCATCAGGTGAAGGTGGTTATGGATGCCAGGGGTTTTGCCCTCTATTTTTCGCGCAGTCCCATACCCTTTCAGCGCAACACTCACCCCTCTACTATTTTCTATCGCCATATCGGGCTCTATGCCTTCAGGGCTGATGTGTTGCAGAAATTTGCTGCGCTTCCTCCCTCCATGCTCGAAGAGGCGGAGTCACTTGAGCAGCTTCGCTGGCTGGAGAATGGCTTTCGCATCCAGTGTGTCACAACGCTCATCGACAACCCGGGAGTCAATACCCAGGAAGATCTTGAACTGGTGCGCAGCATCATCAGGAGCGCTTCAAGGGGCTGATTACCGCTGGCAGCACTCCGTCATGAAAGAGAAGCTCTACATTGTCGGAGGCTTGCAGATTTTCTGCACCAGTCATGTATTTCCCCTCTTTTTTGACCAGCACATATCCCCGTTCAAGTGTTTTGCGGTAGTCGAGCATGGTCAATTGCTTTTTGACTGCACCGTAGTGCTGCACCTGTTGCTCGAAGAGGGTTGTGATGCGCTGTGACATGCGTGTGGCAAGTGTGTTGAGGCGCTCACGAAACTGCTCCATTTGGAGGGGCGGGCGATTGAAGGCGTAACTGCTGCAGATTGAGTAGACGTGGCGCTCTGCTCCCTCCAGCTTTGCCTGCAGCAGCCGATCCTGCCGTGACTGAAGAGTGGTGATATGGCGCAGCAGCTCCTGGCAGTCCGGCACGGCAAGTTCCGCTGCAATGGAGGGAGTTCCCGCCCGGAGGTCGGCCACCATGTCGGCAATAGTGAGGTCGGTTTCATGACCGATGGCACTGATGACCGGTATTCTTGAGTGGTAGAGGGCATTGGCCACAACCTCTCCATTGAAGGCTTGAAGATCCTCCAGTGAACCACCTCCCCGGGCAATGATGATCACGTCGGGCTGGTGCTGCCTCTTTTTTGCCGTGTTGAACCAGGTGATCCCCGCCGCAACCTCCTCAGCGGCACCCGCTCCCTGCACCTTGACTGGATAGAGAAGGAGCCGTGCCGCAGGAAAACGTCGTTCGAGCACCTTGCTCATATCCTCAATCACAGCGCCGGTGGGGGAGGTGATGATCCCGATGGTTTCCGGAATGGCTGGAATGGCCCGCTTCCGTTCAGTGCTGAAATAGCCCGCTTTGGCGAGTTTCTGGAGGAGTTCGGCAAAAGCCTGCTGAAGCGCCCCCTGCCCGGCCTCGGTGACCGACGTGCAGATCAGTTGATAGCGGCCTGATGGGGGATAGACCTCAAGACGCCCTTCGGCGATAACATCCATGCCATCCTTCAGCGCAACGGCCATACGGCTGGCGGTAGTTTTCCAGACCACAGCCGGTATTTGGGCACCCTCATCCTTCAGTGTCAGATAGATGTGGCCCGAACCGTGCCGCTTGCAGTTGGAGATCTCCCCCCTGATTTTGACCTGGGGAAAAAGGGTTTCAAGCCTGTTTTTGATCTGCAGGGTCAGTTCACTGACTGAAAGAATCTCTCTGCTCATGCGGTGAAGAAAATTGGAGTGTTGGAGGAACAACCAGCATGGTAATAAAACAAAAATGGTGTTCATCTGAACGGTTTTTATCGCTTATGATTTTTTCAAAAACCAGTCGCTTATCATCGAATTGTTGAAAGCTGTTGTTTGTCGCTATGGCTTGAAATGGCCGGGAGAGGGGTTTTTCAGGGTAGAAGTGTTATATTCGGTTTTTATTTAACCACTGTGTGGCGACTGCCTGATTGGGGAAGGGTGACGTTATGGTGCATCATGATTGTAGAGAAGAGTTTGCGGGACTGCTTGACGTTGAAGGGCAGGAGGCGGAGCTGCTTCTGAGCCGGTTTTCCTCGGCCATGGCAGCGGAGCTTCTTGCTGTACGAAAGCTTTCGCTCAAGGGGCTTGGATCGTTTACGGTAACGCATTTCCCCGCAGCGAAAAAGAGCAGCGCATCAACCGTCGTCTACACCCCGCCTGCTAACCGACTCGCCTTTACCACTCGGATGACAGGCAGTGATGATACCGTGCGTTTGGC
>CAIXCO010000232.1 GCA_903917955.1 uncultured Chlorobiaceae bacterium
GTGTATACGAGGAGTTTGTCCGATTTCAGAAAGCCATGCTTCCACTTGAGCTCTGAGTTCGTTCAGCGGCTCATCTGGATGCAAAAGAGTTCTTGAAACAATGGGTTGGCGTTCATGAGCCGCCAAAAGAGCAGCACAATACTCTCCGCTATTGCCTATAGTATTATAATTTTTTCCCTCTTTGAAACTTGATTGAAAAGCATTTCGAGGCCCAATCCGCTCAGCTCTGAGATAATAAAAATCATCCTTTAACAGGCTGCTATTGGCAGCTAAAAACCCATTTTCATTACCATCCAACTCTTGTTTGCTTTTTTCATACTGAAATGACCAATGTACCTGTTCTCTATTTTCAGTCACGGCCAATGTTATGATCTCATCTTTTTGAGCCCCTTCGTAAAGAACATCA
Source organism: uncultured Chlorobiaceae bacterium (assembly GCA_903917955.1). GTDB lineage: Bacteria > Bacteroidota > Chlorobiia > Chlorobiales > Chlorobiaceae > Chlorobium. The sequence continues at coordinate 407 of CAIXCO010000232.1, forward strand.
TCGGAATAACCCAGTTCGATCAACGGACCATTTAACAGTGCCGCCGATTTTTTTGTTCGATACTTGAGTGACTGGCGCAAAAGTAAAAGCGACTGTAAAAAAGAGCTTTTGCCCATACCATTAACACCAGAGAGGACGGTAAACGGTTTTAGCGGAATAACAACATCCTCAAAACACTTGAAATTTTTTATCATGATTTGCTCAATCATACCAAACACTCCTCAATAATTCTCTTAATTTGAGCAAAACGGTAACGAACCCGTTTTACAGAACCAGTACCTTGAGAGATTGCCGCCTCAAACTCTTTGTCATCATTCATAAGCGTTAAAAATTTTGTTTTTAATGCTTCGCTCTGCCTGACAAGCCGGGAGCACTCATCATTATCAAGTTTACCAAGAGTTACCGACCATGCTTCAAAAAGTGCCTTGTTGATTGGATACCGTGATTCTCTTTCCTTATATCGCTTACGAAAAGCATCATTACAAAATATCTGTTGTGCAGTGTTCATTGCTTTATAAAAAAGATTTTCATACTCCAGCAAAACTCTTAAATCAAGCTTGTTCGCTCTCTGCATCGCACTATTAAGAAACAGGTCAAAATTATTTGCCTCGTAACTATTTGGAGGAGATAGACTAAACGCTAAAAAACGCAAAACACACTCACGATCATCCATTCGCTTTGGAGAAATCCCCCCTTCAGTAGCAGCGGTAAAAGCCGCCGAATTTGCCAACCGTTCCAACCACTGAGTAACTTGTCCCTGATTCAGGGCATGTCGAATCTCCTGAGCGCTTAATGGCTCACCTCCCGTATTGATACGCCTGAAAATATCGAATTTAACATCATCGGGTGTACCTGGCTGAATTTGATAGACAACAATATCAGTCTCTTCAATACGACGCTGAAAACTACGGGGTAATTCACTAAACTTTTTCCCCTCGTAATCCGTCAAAAACTCCAATCCGCTTAACGCCAACTCTTCAGAAATCACATATCGGCGGATGGTTGTCAAGCGCTGCAATCCATCAACGATCAACCAGCGGTCATCATTCGTTGCATCCATATAGAATGCTGGCAAAGGAATTTTTATCAGCATCGACTCTATAAGCAGACTCTGCGCTTTGTCACTCCATATTCCGGCACGGCGCTGAAATCCTGGAGCAAGATCGATCTCCTTATTTTTAATACGTTTTATCAAAGCATCCATTTGGGTATTTTTGGTTTCTACCCGAATTTTGCTGGTATCAAACGGTGTGGTAATGACTACCTCTTCATTGCTGACATCAACCCCATCCAAAGGGGCGATATCGATGTTTACCAAAACAGTGTTGTTGGCGCTCATTGTTTGTTCTCCATCACGTTACGTTTCTCTTCCAGCCTTACATGATAGTCATTAATCCGGTCACCGTTAAAGATAGGGAACCAGGGGGCGGATTCTACGTCTTTGCCTCGGTCTTTGTCCCATTTGATGTTGGGTTTGTCGCGGAGGATTCCGGCTCCTTTTTTGCCGACGTCGGGGAGGGTGAGGAAGGGGCGGATGTTGAGGCGGAGGCCATCGTTGAGGTCGGGGTTCCAGCCGATGGGTTGCTGGTCGAGCGGTTTCCAGCGGACAAAGATGTCGTAGGGATTTTCGCCTTCGAGGATGAGTTCAAGCTTTTTCTTGAGGGCTTCGGCGGCGACGAGGCGCTCTTCAGCGCCATCAATACCGGCGGCAATATCCTGTTTCTGGCGGCTGATCCAGTCGCCAAGATAGGTGTAGATGAGGGTTTCGAGGTTCTTGTAATCGAGCTTGTGGTAGTTGATGAGGGCCGCAAAGCCGTCGCGGAGGCCGTCCCAGATATGCCATATAAAGGGGCGGTGCTGAAAGAGCTTGCAGTGCTGGGTGAAGAACTTTTCGCGCAGCCAGGTTTCGAGGGTTTTGCCAGCATGGTCGGCGCTGTTGAGCAACTGTGCCTGCATGTCGTTACTCCAAGCATCGCCATAAGAGGCAGTAAGCAATTTCAGCAGGCGGTCGGCAGCGGAGGCTTCACCCCGAACTGGGGGGATGCAGACAATGCCGTCATCATCGGCATAAGGGAGCAATGCTTCGCAGCGGTTTACCCACTCGCGCTGTTCGTCTGCCAGTTCCATCGA
>CAIXCO010000233.1 GCA_903917955.1 uncultured Chlorobiaceae bacterium
AATCCTTGCACTCGATACTCCCTCGGGCATCACCACCCTTTTCCCGAAACCGCTCTTTGCTATCCGTGCAACCGAAACCGGCAAGCTGCTCTCTGCCTTGCGAGCCTCTCCTCATGCCGCTTCGGTCTACGCCTTTGGCAGCGCCCTGCACTACACCGACAAGCGCCCCTCCGTCAGCGCTGATGAACTGCTCGCCTCTCTTTATACTGAAGGGTTCACGGAGCTTGCGGTTTCGATGATTCAGCCAGGCATTGAAGATACCTTCATCGCCCTTATGGAAGAGAAACAGGGGAGTGCCTCATGAGTGAGTTTCTCCTTAACCTTGACCTTACTTTTGATCGGAAGAGGGGGCCCCATGAGTGAACTGGTGATTCATACCGACAAGTTGACCAAGCGGTTTGGCGATTTTTTGGCCGTTGATGCACTTTCGCTGAGTGTTTCGGGCGGAGAGATTTTCGGCTTTCTTGGAGCGAACGGGGCAGGCAAAAGCACCGCCATCAAAATGCTGACCGGCCTCCTCGCCCCCACTTCCGGAAAGGCCACCGTTGCAGGGTTCGACCTCTACACCGGTGCAGAGGGAATAAAGAGGAACATTGGCTACATGAGCCAGCGCTTCTCCCTCTACGACGACATGACGGTACGCGAGAACATCCGCTTCTTTGCTGGTATCTACGGCCTCACCAACCAGGCCATAAAGGAGAAGAGCCACCAGCTCCTCGAATCGCTTAAACTGGTGGCGGTGGCTGATGCCAGGCTTGCGTCGCTCCCCCTCGGCTGGAAACAGAAGCTCGCCTTTTCAGTCGCCATACTGCACGAGCCAAAGATTGTCTTTCTTGACGAGCCAACCGGCGGGGTCGATCCGGTCACAAGGCGCCGCTTCTGGGACATGATCTACGAAGCCTCCGGGCGCGGACTCACCATCTTTGTCACCACTCACTATATGGACGAAGCAGAATACTGCGACCGCCTCTGCATCATGGTGGACGGCCGTGCAGCCGCGCTTGACCGGCCAGAAGCGATGAAGCAGCACTACGGAGCCGAGAGCATGAACGAGGTGTTTATTCAGCTTGCCCGACCCGGCAAAACCGAAAACCCGTAGCGGCAACCCTTGTGGTTGCCTTTTGAAGATGCAGCGTTGCCGGAATAAATGGGGAGTTGCTACGCCATTAAACTTTGTGAAAACAGGCTGGCAGATGGGGGTACTAAAGAAGGAAAAATTTCGGTTTGGGCTACGTTTGCTAAACTTTTTATATTTTCGAGTGATGGGCTCGGCGAATTGCATTAAGGACAAATCGAAAAATGGCTGAACATGCTCTCATTTGAGTGGAATAACCAAAAAGCGCTCAGTAATGAACAAAAACATGGAATTTCTTTCGATGAGGCAAGTACAGTCTTTGGAGATCCTTTGTCACTGACGCTTCATGATCCCCTGCATTCTGAAAATGAGGAACGATTTGTTGTTATTGGAACCTCTCATAAAAACCGTGTGTTGATTGTGGTGCATACGGAACGGGGTGATGATATTCGAATAATCAGCGCCAGAAAGGCGACAAAAAATGAGAGGTTACAGTATGAAAGTAATGCCTGATGATCCTGATATGCTGGAGGAATATGATTTCAGCAAAGGCGTAAGAGGTAAGTATACAACAAAATATTCAGAGGGGACAAATGTCGTTGTTATTGATCCGGATGTGGCCAAATATTTCCCTGACCATGACTCTGTCAACGCTGCGTTGAGGTCATTTCTTTCGATAGTCAAAAGGCATGATCAGAAGAGCGCTTGATTATCTTGACGTGAATTCATCAGTGCTTTGCATTTTTTCAGCACAACCAGATCACGACATGATGCTTCAAAAACGTTACATCAACCTCTTCACCGACTTCGGAAGCAACATATTCGAAATAGCAGAGATAGCAAAATACTCACCAGCGGAAGCTGCTGCCTACGAGGATAGCCTCAAGATATATCGAGACTTGAAAAATGTTATTGATACCGCATTTGAGTGAGGGCAAGGCTGAAGGGAAGGCTGAGGGTATTGAAGAGGGCAAGCTTGAGGTTGCCCGGCGGCTGGTGGAGAGTGGCATGAGCGTTGAACAAGCTGCCGGAATTGCTGGTGTGCCGGTTGCATTGTTGCGAACGTCTTGAGTTACAGTATTGGGTGAATTTTCATTATTAAAAAACGGAGACCCTGTGGGACAATTTTTAGCTATTGGACTTGTTACGCAAATTAGTGTAGATAAAAAAAAACTTGCTCGAACTCAACTTACACCTGAACAACTGCAGGAACGAATGAAAGCTGAGTTGCATTATGATCCTGCACTTTATCTCTTACGTGACAATGATGACTTTTATAGCTTCGACTTGAAAGAAGATATTTTTTATGCACAACTTCTTCCGTTGTTAGGGCAACTCTATCCGCTGCTTTATGAGAAGAGCGAAATGTATCAATATCCTCTTCAGAAACTCCCCACATTGCTACCTTCAGAATGGATTGCCTGGGCAAAAACGAAACCAGATGAATCTTTTCAATTTGATAAATACGGCATGAGAGAGACTATACAAGAAAAATTTACCGATGTTCATTTTCATTATGAGAGCATTATGCTTTCCATGGAAGGTAAA
>CAIXCO010000234.1 GCA_903917955.1 uncultured Chlorobiaceae bacterium
CGCAGAGAACTGGTTTCTGTAGTTCTGCATCTGCTCGGTCATGAGTTCGACGCCATCGGCAACAAGAGTACCCGTGTCAAGCGGAATGAGGCCTGTAAGCATGCGAAGCAGACTTGATTTGCCTGATCCGTTGCCACCGGTAATCATGGTGATCTCGCCGGCATGAAACTCCGCATTAATCGGTCCGATTTTGAACAGTGAGACGCCTTTCGCATCAATGAAAGAGAGCACGGCATCTTTAAGGCCAATCATCAGTGGTGAATTGTCAAGCGAACCACTCTCTTCGCAGGAGATGTTCTTTGCTGCTGAAGAGAGCCTTTGCTTTACAAGGTCAATATTTTCAAGTGCCAGTTCTGCTTTGGTAACAAGGGGGGTGACAAAAGAGACGGTACTCACAGGGCCGGAGATAAAGAGTACAGCAATGGTTGTTGGAAGTATCACGGCATGGAAGCCGGCAACCCACAATGGTACCACAAAAACCATCAATCCGACCAGTGAAAAGAGCATGGCTTCGATAACAGCATAATTTCGACCCCATTGAGCTTTCAAGAGCGAGTTGGTTGTGCGGGACTCATCGGAAGCTTCTGCAAGAGTGCGAGTCAGATCGTCAGCACGCAATCCGTTCATCCTGATCTCTTTGAACCCGTGCAGAAGTTCGGTAAGACCGTCAAAAACCATTTTTTCAGCTTTGTCAGCCGCCTGCATCATGGAGCGCAGCGCTTTGACACGCGAAAAACGTATGGCTACGGTTAAACCGGCAAGACCGAATGCGAGGAAACAGGCAACCGGGGAGAGCCAGGCAAGGTAGGCTGCCAGGAAAAGCAGCATGACAGCCTGCTGGAACCCGATTACCAGCATGGGAAGTACTTCGGCCAGAATTTGCGTATCCTGTGTCAGCACACCCTGAAGAGTTGCGTGACCGATCTTTTCAATGGTCACCAGATCGGTACGCCGGATGAGGTCGAACAGACCCGTGCGAAGTTTGTGTATCAGGCGCTCGGTATCGGCAGATGCCGTTACAAGGGTATAAATGTGTGTTACATGATAGAGCGTAACCGTTATGGCAAACATCAGCATAAGGCGCCCGCTGATCTGGCCGGTTCCGCCCTCTTTTGCTGCGGTTGAAACCAGAGCAACAAGCGACATCGTTGCAATCGCAGATAAAATGTTCATAAAAAGGAGTGGCTTGAGATTTTCCGGTATTTCTCGCAAAACAGCCTTGAATAGTCTCATATTGTCTCCTCCCTGTTGGAGTGCAGTTCTGTCAACTGGCCGTACTCAAGATGGAGACGGCGGTCAGCAGCGTCAAAATAACGGTCATCGTGTGTCACGGCAATAATGGTCATTCCGCGTCGCTTGAGTTCCGGCAAAATTTCGCGGTAGAATTTATGCCGGAAATATGCGTCCTGGTCAGCAGCCCATTCGTCAAGAATCAGAATCGGTTTTTTCTCAAGTAGTGCCGCAACAAGGGCCAGACGTTTACGTTGCCCGGTTGAAAGCTTTGTGCGGGTAAACTGATTCCCTTCCATACCGACCACACCCTCCATCTCCATCCAGCGCAGCAGTTCTTCTGCTTCAGTGCGGTCAACCTCTCCAAGGCCGTAAAGGTGCATAAAAAGATGGAAGTCGGAGAAGACTGGCGCCATAAGCGCACG
>CAIXCO010000235.1 GCA_903917955.1 uncultured Chlorobiaceae bacterium
AATATCTTCCCCGTCCAGCTCCCACAACGGTCGCTTCAACAGCCCCGCCGTCCCTGCATTGTTAATCCAGCGATCCACCCTTCCAAGCCGCGAAACCGCAAAATCGGCAAGCAATGTTCCAGCGGAACGCTCGCCCACGTCGCAGGCAATGCCATACACCGCCCCTCCCGGCACAGCAAGCCTGAGGGAGTGCAACGCATCCTCTACACCCTGCCGATTTCTGCCGCAGAGCACAACACGATCACCCGCAGCAAGAAACCCTGACGCCAGAGCGTAGCCCAACCCCTTGCTTCCACCGGTGATGACAACACCAAGAGAGCGTTCTCCATCCTTTATTGTACACGCTGACGCCACTACACACCCTGTTCAACCTTCACCATACCAAAACCCATAGAATTTTTTTCACCAAACCCGCACTCATAACCAACCTCCATCAACTCACGAGGAGCCCTCAACCTGAACAGCGCAAGCGTTCCCTTGATCTTTGTCTCATCAGAACGCCCCTCCTTCAACGTAAGGAGCTTCTGAACCTTCCCCTGCATCCGCCCAACATAAGCCGCATCAAGAGCAAAACCAAACTGCCTTGGCAAGGGTTGAGTTTTTGAAAAAAATAAAGCGATTGTCTAACCGAGCTGGAGCTCGGCGTTCCCGGGCCAGGTAGAGCATCGGTGGCCTTATTGAGTGAGCGGGGGTTCAGAAACGGGAACTGCTGAAAGCTGGATTACCGGATACATCAAAAAAAAATGTAAGTTTCGGGCAACTGCGGTAGCGAATGGCGACACACCCACTGCGATGCATGAACATCTGATGCTTTTGAACGCGAACACGAACAAACACACATGGAAACAAGAACTGATCTCTACCTTGGTGACTGCACACAACTGCTCAAAACGTTGCCGGAGGACTCGGTAGATTTGATATTTACCTCCCCTCCATACGCTGACCAGAGGAAGCAGACCTATGGTGGCTTTCATCCAGACGACTATGTTGAGTGGTTTTTACCAATATCCCTGCAACTCCTCAGGGTGCTGAAGCCAACGGGCACTTTTGTTTTGAACATCAAGGAAAAGGTGGTCAATGGTGAACGGAGTACCTACGTGATGGAGCTCATTCTGGCAATGAGGAAGCAAGGGTGGTTCTGGACAGAGGAATTTATCTGGCATAAAAAAAACTGTTATCCCGGCAAATGGCCAAACCGGTTCCGTGATTCCTGGGAACGGTTGATCCAGTTTAATAAAAGCAAGCACTTTTATATGGACCAGCAAGCGGTCATGGTACCTATGGGTGATTGGTCGAAAAGCCGGTTGAAAAACCTGAGTGAAACTGATAAAATGCGCGACGAGTCGAAGGTAGGCAGCGGATTCGGAAAAAACATCTCAAACTGGCTTGACCGGGAGATGGCCTATCCGACCAACGTGTTGCACCTCGCCACAGAGTGCAATAACAAAAAGCACAGTGCGGCTTTTCCTGAAGGGCTTCCTGAATGGTTTATCAAGCTGTTCACCAAAGAGGGTGATACCGTGCTTGATCCTTTTATGGGGTCAGGAACAACCAATGCGGTAGCGAAAAGAATGAGAAGAAACTCTATCGGCATTGAAATTGTGCCTGAGTACTACGATATGGTAACAAAGGAGCTGAAACCTGTTGAGCTCTATCTTCTGGAACAAAAGGAGGAGAATGAAACCACTTATTCTGAACGACGTATTGACATACGTTGAAGAGAACATCGGTACCTTTCATCAGAAAAGAATTGCTACCCTTGATGAATTGAGCTTGTCAAAAGTACTGAAAAGAAAGAATCCTTACCTCTTTAAGGCAAAGTATGTTAAGACTGCCAATGAAATTGTCAGGGGCCTTGTTGATGCCCACATCTCGTCAAACGAGGAGACGATTTTTGGGGACTGGCTTGAAGGGCTGGCCATTTTTATCAATGAAAAAGTGTACGGCGGATGGAAATCGGGCATTGCGGGCATTGACCTTGAATTTGACAAGGAGGGGAAGCGCTTTAT
>CAIXCO010000236.1 GCA_903917955.1 uncultured Chlorobiaceae bacterium
GAGAGTTCCCGGGAGGTAACAGCATACTCCTGCGGGTGGGCAAAAAGCGAAAGAGGCGTGCATAATGGCAAGGCAGCGATCAAAACAACCGCAAGCGATGCGTTACAATGCAGTTTTTTGGTACCGAAATTGGGCAAAATCAGCTTCTGAAAAGGAAGCATACATACAACGGTTAACGTACAATTAAACCAAAGAGAACTCTTTGCGTAATCAACAATAATTGAGAATGAGCATTATTTATCGTAAAATAACCCTATAGATACACCTTAAATTATATTTTTGCAAGTACAGTGTACAACCGCATTGAGTGTAAAGTAATAAGCCATTGAAACAAGCTGTATGACAAAAACAAAGCCGGTAATTTTTTTTTACCGGCTTTGTTTGCTTGATAATAAATGGTTCAACAGAGATCATGCAAAATACTCTTTCATCTTGCGGAACAGCTCTTTTTTGCCCGCCAGGCCGCTGATCATGCCGCTGCGAGATGGGGTTGATGAGATGAACCGGCTTCGGTGCTGGGGGAAGCTGGCAGGGTAAACTATTTTGTTTTAAGAGTCATCATGGATATATTTTAAACTGGTGGTGTTGAAAACAAAAAAACGGTATGGAGAGCGCAAACGATCATTACGACAGCCCTTGGAAAGAGGCCATACAGCACTGTTTTGCAGAGTTTTTGGCCTTTTATTATCCAGAGGCTTATGCCGGAATTGACTGGTCGAAAGAACATATTTTTTTGGATAAGGAGTTGCGGGCGGTGGTGCAGGATGCCGAGTTGGGCACACGCTTTGTTGACAAGCTGGTCAGGGTGACCGAGCTTTGTGGCGATGAAAGCTGGATCTACATCCACGTTGAGGTGCAGGGCACAAGGCAGCTTGAGCGCCGCTTTGGCGTGTTGCCCGAGTAGGCATCTGATTTACCGACCTGATCACGCACAAAGAGAAAGAGATCATGGAGGTGTAGGACTTCTGGTTCCAAAAAGTTTTCAGTTCAGCAAGAGAAGCCGGGTGTTCCCCGACTTTTTTGCGTTTACTCTTCTCCAGTCTGCCTACTTGAGCGCTCCCGATACATGCAGCACTCGTAAACTGAGCACCCTGCGCAAAAGGCGCTTTCCATTGAGTTCGAGAACCTCCAGGAGAGTACTACAACTTCTCCCACTCAAACCTGCTGACGTTTCTTGCCTTGGGGTCAAAAACAATGCCAATCAGATAGCGGTCGCCACTATATTTCTCGTAGTATTTCATCCTCTTTATCTGCTCAAGTGGCTCCCCGTCGGTCACCTTGAATTCAAAGAGAAAGGTTTTACCCTCAGCCTTCAGCGTAAGGTCAACTCTTCCCTTGTTGCTCACATCCTCGGCGATGATGTCCACTCCGATACTGGCAAAACAGGCATAGAGCACGCTGGCGTAAAAGCCCTCGTACCTCTCGATATCATTGTTGGTATAATTATTGTAGGCGATGCTGGCAAAAAGGCGCTTGATAACAGCTTCAAGAGCGCCAACATCTCCACTCCTCATGAGAGCAAGCAGCTCACGGCGGATCGGCTCATTTTCCGAAACGATGGTCATCGATTGCAAAATATAATCGTAAAAACTGGTCTGCACCTCCATGTTGGGAAATCCCAACTCGTAGCCAAATCCTGTATCCAACGGAAGCAGGCTCTTGATGGTCAAATAGCCAGTCTGAAATAGAATCGTCTCCAGATTAAGATTTTCAATATCAAAGCTGTTGACAAGAGACTTATTAACTTGTAATC
>CAIXCO010000237.1 GCA_903917955.1 uncultured Chlorobiaceae bacterium
CGCGTCATGGGTGAGGATGGAAGCTATCGTATCTTCGACAGTTTCATGCGTGAGGGTGGCGGTGGCTTTACGCCGGTCTCTCCGGGTGAGATGCTTGCTGTTGATGATATTGAGGAGATCATTCGAGAGAGTTTTTCCCTTATTTCCAATCCGGGTTGCTTTTGCGGTGAAGCTTTTCTTCAGCTTTCGGAGGAGTACCGGATACTTGCGCTGGTCAGAGAGCGGTTCGGTGTCTGCTCCCTGCTCACGGTTTCGCTCTGGGATACACCGGGCAGCCGTGCCGGGCTCATCATCTCCGATACCTCTCGCTCGTTTGAAGAGCATGACCAGACGGCCATAAGCCTCATTGTTCCCCAGCTCTCTTTGGCTCTGCAGAACTATCTCGCCTTTGAGGAGATTGATGAGTTGCGCCGCAAGCTGGAAGGGGAGCGCACCTGCCTTATCGAGGAGATCAAGGCGGCTCATAACTTTGAGGAGATTATCGGAGGCAGTGCCTCGCTTGGGGTGGTGTTGCGCCGGGTGAGCCAGGTAGCCCCTACCGATGCGACGGTGCTGATTCAGGGTGAGACCGGCACAGGCAAGGAACTCTTTGCCCGCGCCCTGCACAATCTTTCGACCCGCAGCAAGCGTGCTTTGATTAAGGTTAATTGTGCCACCTTGCCTGGCCCGCTTTTTGAATCGGAGCTGTTTGGCCATGAAAAGGGGAGCTTTACCGGTGCCAGCGAACGCCGCATCGGCAAGTTTGAGCTGGCTGAGGGTGGAACCATTTTTCTGGATGAAATTGGCGAACTTCCGCTGGAGTTGCAGGCCAAGCTGCTGCGCGTGCTTCAGGAGCGTGAGCTTGAGCGGCTTGGCGGGCGGCAAGTTATCAAGGTTGATGTGCGCGTTATCGCGGCTACCAACCGCGATCTTGCGCGTGAGGTTGCTGAAGGGCGCTTTCGCGAAGATCTCTTTTTCCGGCTTAATGTCTTTCCTCTTCTTATCCCTCCCTTGAATGAACGCAGAGAGGATATTGCCATGCTTGCCGCCCATTTTGCGGCCAAATTTTCAAGGGAGTTTGCGAGGCAGCTTCGCCCCTTCAGGGAGAGCGACATGCAGCGTCTCATCGGTCGCAAGTGGAAGGGCAATATCCGTGAACTTGCCCATCTTGTAGAGCAGGCAGTTATTGTTTCTGACGGGGCGTCGCTTGATTTTTCAACGCTGCTTTCTTGCCCTGAGCCATGCTCTGAGCGTACCACAACCAGAGAGACAAGAACCATGCGCGATTTTGAAACAGAGGTTGCCATGATGGAGCGGGAGCTGATTCTCGACGCCCTCGATCGATCAAACGGCCGCGTGAGTGGTGATGGTGGTGCTGCGGAACGGCTGGCCATGCACCCGAAAACGCTCTATTCCCGTATTGACAAGCTCGCTATCCGCAAGCGATTTTTGTAGGCGATGTTTATCAGACGCATCCTTGTTCCCGTCGACCGGAACAACCACTTCGCCCGACGGGAAAGGCATTCTCATTTGTCTGTTAAACCGGGAAATTCCAGCAAGCTGCAAATAGGCCAATCACAGTATTGGCACTCTTACTTTGTAGCGTTTTTTTAGATTTTGTCCGAAGTCCACTTCAATTTCTTTATGGTGAACAACGGAACCAAGATTGCCTGAGAAGTCATAACCTACTGCTTCATTGAGCACTGATGATTTGCCTTTTCCATCAGCAATGATTCTGTCGATTTTTTTCTTGAACCGGGCGTCGATGTTTTCGCCAGTGCTGCCTTTCGGGTCGCGTGGCCATAATTTATCAGGTGTCAGCTTGTTAGTTTCTCCCAAAACCAACCTTGTTGAGTCATAGACGTTTACGATACGGCCATCATTATCAATACTGATGGCGATGAGCCCATGATCGGAGTTGACGCTTTTTGCTGCCTGGTGAGTTTGGCGAAATTGGATAATCGTCTCAATTGCAGATGGGGTTGTGACCGTGCCGCTCCCTTTTGTTGTTCCACCGCAAGTGAACTTGTGGCGAGTATTGCCAAGCGCCAGTTCAATACCGTTGTTTAACTCGAAATCATTGATAAAACTCTGCGCAATTTTGACGGCTTTATCCTCATTCAACAGGGATGTGTTTTCAACGTTCGCTTTTCCAAAATGAATATTCAACGCACCTTGATTGGTTACATGCGTATGCACATCTTTCGATGACAACGAGCGATTCCCATTTGCATCGAGGAGGATCGTTTCTGCCTCTTTTCGCGTAACTCCAACCCCAAGCGCAAGCTTTGCGATAATGTCATCGCTTGCAAACTTGTTGCTCAAAATAATTCCGCTTCGTTGCGTTGGAATAGTGGTTTCATTTATAAAGGAACGTGTCGGCAGTGTTCCGATCCATTGCCACTGATACCACCCCTTGGTGACGGGTGCTTTAGTAAACAATCGCTCTGTATTCAAGCGATTGATGGCTTCGCTTTGATTGGCACCTGCAGCCATGACCACAGGAACCTGATTATGACTGATTCTCCAGCTTGCATCCAGAAATGCCCGGGCAAATGTTTTGTTTTTTGACCACTCATCCCAAAAAAACTTGCCATAATTCGGGTCATCGACGCTCGTGGTTTCATAGCCGAACATCATGCGGAGTCCACCTTTATTCGGTCCCCACCAGGTTCGTACCGGATTGTCCGGACCCGATACGCGCAGTGAATAACAGGTTGACCAGAAGAGGTAACGCAACTCTTCGTTTGCAAACGCCATGTTGCTGGAGTATGCCCGATCACGGTTGTCCCATAAAGCGCCCAGTGGGGCCTGAAATACGCCATTACTGTCCATGCCGCCATGACCGGAATGATAAAATACTGCTACAGCATCCATACCGTAAGTGTCCTGCCAATTATCGTAGGTCTCCTCATATTCCCAGACCTGTACTCCAGCATCTTTACGCCAAAAGTTTGCCGGGTTGAAGCCGGTGGGATAGTTTAGAAATCCTTCTGTATCCTCGTGGGTGTAGGTCAATCCGCTTGAGCTGTTAAATGTTTCCAGGCTGCACGCTCCATACCAATCATCAGAACCGCTTATAACGGCTTTTATCTCCTTTGCAGGTCGCACTTCGTCAGGAGCAACAGGGCTATTCAATACTGCTTTTTCAAGAGTCATGATGAGTATCTCCTCATGGTTTATTATGCCTACTCTGTTTAAGGATTTTCGGCGGTCTCCACTACATTCATGTATCCATTAATTTTGCAATCATGTTGGGTAGGCGGCCAAGGTTTTGCTAGCATCGAAACCTTGGCTCTGCGATATGTTGTTTTAGAGATTTCTCTCAAGGTCAGGGAGTGCTTTTTTCAAAAAAAAAGTTGTACGGGCTTTGAGTGATATTACGGCAGCACACGGAGCTGGATATGAAAACGGGCAATGGCCGATGAGTCGCCCTCCCATGAGCGCCACTGCTTCAGCATAATGTTGCCGGTACCGCTCTTTTTTGCCTGGAAGATGAAGACAACTTCACCGCCGGAGCCAACCGCCGTCGTTGCTGGATAGTGCGCTTCGGAGGGAAGCTCGTTGAAGAGCTCGCGGTCATAGTTCTCGACTGTCCAGCGATAGCCTGTTGTTGCGTTCTCAGGCAGCGTTATCCTTACCGTTTCATTCCGGTGAATGTCCACCGTGCGGTTCGTATCAGTCTCAACAAAGAGATGCTCCATTGTTACGTATTTTGCTTTTGTTTGACAGGAAGCTGCACAGGGGGAGCTGGTGATGAACCATGTTCCCACCAGCGCAGCCATGCGCGCAAGGGAGCGAAAAGTATATTTTTTTCTCACAGAGGCATTCTCCTGTCTTATGAATCGGTGGATCAGATGGTTATGCCGTAATTATCGGCGTGGAAGCCGGCCGCGATGTAGGCCTCACTGGCGTAAGCAAAACCTCCGTCACCCCAACCTGTGCCCCAACTGTTGCGAACGATAAAGCGTCCGGTTGCCGTGTAGCCGACAATGGCGATACAGTGACCTCCGCGAACCGTGGCAGGCTGGAAAACATCAAGATTGCCATGTGTTGCGGTAGCATGATCCCAGGTTGCATCCACATTAACACCAGCCACGATTGGGCCGTGGGTGGCAAGCCAGGTACGCCAATTGGCAAGATTTTTTGCAAGGTTGAAGTAGGCCGCGATACGTCGTGTTGCTGCCGTGGCGTAGAAGGTGTTTTCCGCGCCAGTGTACATCGTGGTCGTAATGTGGAAAGGCAGGACGGCATCGGTCACCGCTCCGTATTTTTTCAGGATCTCAAGAGCCGCGTTGGCAAAGGTGCCAGATGACTCAATGAAGGTTGTCGGATGAGCTGTATAGACATCGGTTTCCTTTGCACCCATCCAGGAGAGGCGAACCGAGAGATGATCGGCCGGGGCCAGTTTGCCAGCCTTTACAAAATGGTAACGGGCGACGCCGTCTGTGGTTCCCCAGCCGACGCACGAGCCGGTATTTTCCTGGTTACCGACATCCCACCAGGCTGCACGCAAGTCGACGCTTGCGGGGAGAGTTGCAGGTGGAGCCTCAATGGCACTGGCCGCAAGGGCCTGTTCAATGCCCCAGTCCTTCGCGGTATCGTGACGAGAGGGTAAAAGATTGCAGATGCGATTCGCTTCAGGTCTTGCTCCATGTTTTACAGTCATAACTAATTCTCCTGTGTTTTGTGAGAGAACCGCAGATTTTCGGGTTCCTGTTCATCAGTGGTGAAGAAAATTACTTTTGTAAGCGGCCAAGTTGGGTTGTTGGTCATCACCTCCTTTTCGCGTATAACATTTGCTGTAGATGGATTGCGCTGCTGATGGTCTTTTCTGCACTATTGCTAATAATATACTGTATTTTTTTGATTAGCAATCACTATTTTTTCACTATACCGTGCTCCTGCCAACCCGGCAAGAGTGTGCTTTTAGTCCAGATGGAGCTGCTTTTCAGCGAAGATGCAAGGTGGGTGTTGTGCTGCAATGTACTTTCATCCGCAGCACCTGGTTATAGCCTCGGCGACAATGGGAATACCCTCTGCGATCTGTTCCGGAGTGTTGTTGCAATAGGAGAGGCGGA
>CAIXCO010000238.1 GCA_903917955.1 uncultured Chlorobiaceae bacterium
ACCTGTTTCTGGATGATTTTTTCTCAAATCCCCAAGTTCACTGATTGAACCGAAATCAAAGAGGATGTCATCGGTGATGATGAGTGAAATACCCTCTTTTTGCAAATGCTGCTGCAAGCCAGCTTTAGTCGAGACCGTAGAGAACGACTGAAAAAGCGGTGTCAAGAGTGCACGTAGCGCTTCGTTGGTCAAAAACTGTGTATCAGCGAGTACAACAGCGATATTTCGTTTGGTGCCGGTCATGGTCACGATTTTGTCTCTTTGCTCTGGAGTACCTGGTCGAGAGCCTCAATCAGGTCGTCGGGATGCTCAAGACCGATGGAGAGACGGATCAGATCTGGAGAAAGGCCGCTTTGGAGTTTCTGCTCTTCCGTCAACTGGCTGTGCGAGGTGCTTGCCGGATGGAGTATGAGGCTTTTTGCATCGCCGACATTGGCAAGGTGTGAAAAGAGCTTGATGGTGTCGATGATTTTTACCGCTGCATCATAGCCGCCTTTAACGCCGAAAACGACCATGCCGCCAAATCCGTTTTTCAAGTCTTTTGAAGCGGCGGGATAAGAGGGGTCATTTTTCAGACCGGGATAACGAACCCATGCCACTTCGGGGTGTTGCTGAAGATGCTCGGCAATGATGAGCGCATTTTCTGAATGACGGGCCATTCGGACAGGCAGGGTTTCGATGCCTTGAATGAATATCCACGAGTTGTCGGGCGAAATGCACGCTCCAAGGTTCCGGAGTGGCACGGTACGTACGCGGAGGGCGAAGGCGATCGGTGCAAGGGGTTCTGGCAGGTCGATGGCCCAGCGCAGTCCGTGGTAGTTGTTGTCGGGTTCGGTAAAGAGGGGATGACGTCCAGCCTTCCAGTCAAAACGCCCTGCGTCGGTAATGATGCCGCCGAGACCGGAGCCATGACCACCAAGCCATTTTGTGAGGGAGTTGATGACGATGTCTGCTCCGAGATCGATGGTTTTGAGCAGGTATGGAGTGGTGAATGTTGCGTCCACAATAAGCGGAAGTCCGTTGCGGTGAGCTACCTCGGCAATGGCTTTGACATCGGTATAGTCGAGTACCGGGTTGCCGATAGTCTCAATAAAGAGTGCCCTTGTTTTCGGGGTGATCGCACGCTCAAAATTGGCCGGATCTTTTGGGTCGACGAAGGTAACGTTGATGCCGAGTTTCGGAAGGATGGCATCGAACTGGGTATAGGTGCCTCCATAGAGATTGTTGGCGGCAACAATATGGTCTCCCGCTTCGGCCAGCGTGATAATGGTATTGAAAATTGCCGCAGTGCCTGATGCAACGGCCACGGATGCCGCTCCGCCCTCCAGTTGAGTGACCCGCTGTTCGAGAACGTCGGTCGTCGGGTTCATCAGCCTCGTGTAGATATTGCCAAGCTCTTTGAGGGCAAAAAGGTTTGCGGCATGTTCCGTGCTTTTGAAGAGGTAAGAGCTGGTACGGTAGACCGGTACTCCCCGCGACTGTGTTGCATCGACCGACTGACCTGCATGTAGGGCAAGTGTTTCAAAGCGGTAGTGTTCTGAACTCATCGGGATATTCTCCTTGTGTTTTTACGATTATTATAATGTTCTCTAAAATACTCTTTCTGAATGCCGTGCTGCCGGGAATTTGTTATTTTTTCTGTTGACCGAAGAACCTGAAACGCTGCAAATTAAACTGGTAAAAGAGGAAGCAGCCGAAACAGAACCCTGCAAGGGCTACGGCTGCTGCAACGGCAACGGTGCCCGAAAGGATCCATCCTGCAAGAGGTGCGCCGATCAGGAAGGCGATCTGTGCGCCACCGAGCAGCAATGCAGCAATGGAGTTATTGAAGCGCATCAGTTTCTGGTCTTCGGTTTTAGCATTCAGGTTTTGCCGGGCCAACAGGCGTGACCCGACAAAAAATATAAGGCTCCCTTTTTTTCCAAAGAGGACGGCTGAAAGAATGATCAAAAAAAGTGCAGTGGTCACCAGTGGTTGCTGGAACAGGATTGCGGCAATGATACCCGCGAGCAAAACAATCCGGTTGAGTGAAACAATCGGCAACGGTATGCCGGTGCAGGTGGTCGCTGGTGATGATGTCGTTGTTGTTGTCATGATGCAGTGTTCTCGTTTGGTTATCGTTGTTTGATTGAACCGGGTGAAAATAAAAAAGCCAGCCCTGACATTCAGAACCGGCTTTCAAAAGTTGATGTACTTTACGAAATTATCCGCGAGTCACAATCCCTTTTCCGATATCCTGCTGTCAGAACAGTGTTGCCAACGGCAACAGCAGTACATCATAAAGATTGTAAACGTCATTGATTTCATCAGTCGCTCTTTTTTGAGTTTCAATTAACGATTGTTAACCATTTTTTCAGACTTTTCCAAAAAAATGGGTGATTTTTTTCTATTCAGTTCACCCCGATAATTACACTTGATGCCTTGAAGAGGGCGCAGGCCGTGTCACCCTCTTTCAGTGCCAGTTTTTCAGAACTTCCGTGAGTGATGATGGCTGAAATAACGTTGCCCTCTGCAATTTCCAGATCAACTTCCGTGCTGACCGATCCTTCGATAAGTTTAGTGATTTTACCGGGCATGATGTTGCGTGCACTCAGTTTTGCATCGTGCAACTCCTGGGCAATAATGATGGAGCTTGCCTTGATGATGGCATAAGCATTCACCCCCTCTTTGAGGCCAAGGTTGTCGACAGCTCCAATGGTGATAATGGAGGTGATGCGGGTTTCGCCTTTGAGCAAAAGGAT
>CAIXCO010000239.1 GCA_903917955.1 uncultured Chlorobiaceae bacterium
CGATTGCTTGGCCGTGTCTCAAAAGTAAGATTTGACATTGTCGAGGGCGAGCGGCTTGGAGAGGAGTTTTTGCAGCTTCTTGAAGGTGAGCGTCATGCAGTTGTGGAGTTATGCTTTATTCATGCATGTGCTGGAAGCAGTGTTCCGGCAGAGGTACTTGCCCATTTTGCAAAAAAGAGTCGCAACCGGGGTGCCGAGCGACTCTTTTTTTCGGTCATCTCAAAAGAGCCGGTTTTTGTCTATCGCAGGCTCGTCCAGCTCTTTAACACCAACTCTCTCGACTACCCCCTTGTTGTCCGCTTCAAAAAAGAGGCTTCTGAGAAGCTGGAAACCTTGATTGATGCTTCAGTACAGGCAGGAACACTCTTTTGCGACGGTATCGGCGACATGCTCGCTTTTGATACCACTCTTCCTCTCGATGATGAGCTTCAGTTGGCATTTAATATTCTTCAAGGTGCAAGGGTCAGGATGTCGAAAACCGAATTTATCTCTTGTCCCGGTTGTGGCAGAACCTATTTTGAGCTGGAGCATGCCACCGCCGCCATCAAGCTGAGAACGGTTCACTTGAAAGGGCTGAAGATTGGCATTATGGGTTGTGTCGTTAATGGGCCGGGAGAGATGGCCGATGCTGATTTCGGTTATGTGGGCGCTGGAAAAAACCGCATAAGCCTCTATGTTGGAAAAGAGTGCGTTGAGGAAAATATTTCGGAAGATGATGCCGTAGACCGCCTCATCAATCTTATCAAAGAGCGAGGAAAATGGGTTGATCCATTATGTTGTTTACCCTGATCACAGGGGCCTCCATGGGGATCGGTGAAGCCTTTGCACGTGAATTTGCCCGGAGAGGTCACAACCTTGTGCTTGTTGCCCGTTCAGGTGACCGGTTACAGGCTCTTGCCGAAGAGTTTCGGCAAAAGAGAGGTGTTGAGGTGCATGTGTGTGTTGAGAATCTCGGTGATGCTGAAAGCCCGGCCAGGATTTATGAATTCTGCCAAAAGCATTCGGTGACTGTTGCTATGCTTGTCAATTGTGCGGGGATCTCCCGTGCAGGCGATTTTGATGATATTCCGCTTGAAAAGCTTGATGAGATCATGATGGTTAATATGCTGGCAATGGCCCGCCTTACCCGATTCCTCTTGCCTGGCATGATTGCAAAGAGAGGGGGGAGTATTATCAATGTGGCCTCTTTAGGAGCCCTTCAGGGTGTTCCTGGGCTCGGACTCTATTCGGCAACAAAGGCATTTATTCTGACGCTCAGCGAGGCGCTCTATGGAGAACTGAAAGAAAAGGGTATACAGGTTGTTGCGGTCTGTCCCGGTTTTATCAATACCGGATTTTTTGAACATGCTGGCCATAACAGGGCAAATCTCCGCCTGCCGATGTCGGAAACCAGTGTGGTCGTCAAAGCAGCAATCAAAGGTTTGAATAATAATAGTTTACGGGTATTTCCAACAGTGATTGACAGGGTACTTGTCTTTTCACAAAGGCTGGTTTCGAGAAAAATTGTGATATGGATCGCTGGTTTTATTGCTGCGGTGAAAGATCGTTGAGAATTTAATTCTTTTTTCTTTGTTTATCCGAAACCAGTCAGTATATTACCAGCCCTGTTTTTTGAGTGAGCTGCTGGTGTAGCTCAATTGGTAGAGCAGCTGATTTGTAATCAGCAGGTTGCGGGTTCGAGTCCCATCACCAGCTCTGAATGTTATGGGTAGGTAGCGAAGTGGTTAAACGCAACAGACTGTAAATCTGTCGACTCTGTCTTCGGAGGTTCGAATCCTCCCCTACCCACTGCCTTTCTTTCGTGTGTCAGGCTGATGTAGCTCAGTCGGTAGAGCACTTCCTTGGTAAGGAAGAGGTCATCGGTTCGAATCCGATCATCAGCTCCGTGTTTTGGGGTATTGATAGTATACGTCAGTAGCTTAATTGGTAGAGCAGCGGTCTCCAAAACCGCAGGTTGGGGGTTCGATTCCCTCCTGACGTGCACGCAGAAAAAATTTTCACTGAAGTTTATTTCGCACTTGTATTCATGACTAACTATATCGGCAAGGCGGGTCAGTATTATCGAGATGTTATCAGTGAGATGCGGAAGGTTATCTGGCCGAGTAAAGAGGAACTCAAGGACTTGACGATTGTTGTTTTGACGGTTTCGGGTATTCTTGCCTTGTTTACCTTTCTTGTCGACTGGGTTATTAATTTCGGTCTGGGAAAGTTATTGTAAGCAAAAGTGTTAAGGTTAAATCGATGAGCGCAAGAAAAAAGGATATTGAAGATCAGGGTGTTCCTGTTGCACGCTGGTATGCACTCAGGATTTATTCGGGCCATGAGCGCAAGGTTAAAGAGGCTATTGATGCGGATGTCCTTCGTTGTAATCTTGCTGAAAAGATATTGCAGATTTATGTCCCTTATGAGCGTTTCGTAGAGGTCAAAAATGGAAAGAAGAGAAGTTTGACAAAAAACGCTTTTCCGGGTTACGTTCTTATTGAGGCGGTGCTCGACAAGCAGACAAGGAATTTGATCCTTGACATACCTTCCGTTATGGGATTTCTTGGTGTTGATGATGTCCCTACCCCGTTGAGACCTGATGAGGTAGAGAAGATTCTTGAGCCGGAGAATACCATAGAACACCGTTCCGTTTTTGAGGCGCCATTCAAGATTGGTGATTCCGTCAAGGTGATTGATGGTCCGTTCAGTTCATTGACTGGTGTTGTTCACGAAGTTTGCCTCGAAAGAATGAAAGTTAAGGTCATGATAAGCTTCTTCGGTCGCAGTACGCCGACAGAGCTTGATTTTTCACAAGTTAAGTCAGTTTCCCAATAATAGGTGCTTAAGTAACTTAAGCTTCTGAATAGAGATAGTTTATGGCAAAAAAGGTACTCGGTTTTATCAAGCTTCAGATTCCTGCTGGTGCAGCGAACCCTGCTCCTCCTGTCGGTCCTGCACTTGGACAGAAGGGTGTCAATATCATGGAGTTTTGCAAGCAGTTCAATGCAAAAACCCAGTCTGAAGCGGGGATGATTATCCCTGTAGTGATTACAGTATACTCTGACAAGTCATTCACGTTTATTACAAAAACTCCTCCGGCAGCCGTGCTTCTTCTTAAAGAGGCTGGATTGAAGAAGGGTTCTGGTGAGCCAAACCGTAATAAGGTTGGAACCGTTACCCGTGAGCAGGTTCGTAAAATTGCTGAACTGAAAAGGCCCGATCTCAATGCTTTCGACAGCAGGGGAGCTGAAGAGATGATTATGGGTACGGCAAGAAGTATGGGAATTGCTATTCAGGACTAAATAAGCTTTTGGTGTTCAAGGCTGTGGGAGGCTGAAAAGCCGCTTTTTTAACCACTTTTACAAGATAATTATAATGGCTGGAAAAAAATACAGGGACGCAGCGTCGAAGATCGAGCGTTTACGTGAGTACGATCTGGTAGATGCAGTCGAAAAAGTAAGGGAGATTACCGAGGTTAAATTTGATGCGACAGTCGATGTTGCCGTAAAGCTTGGTGTTGATCCTCGACATGCCGATCAGGTTGTTCGTGGAACAGTGATGTTACCGCATGGTACAGGGAAAACTGTCTCTGTGCTTGTGGTTTGCAAAGAGGCCAAAGCAGAAGAGGCAAGAGAGGCTGGAGCCGATCTTGTGGGTTTTGAAGAGTATATCGAAAAAATCCAGGAAGGATGGACAGGTGTTGATGTTATTATTGCAACTCCTGATGTTATGGGTCAATTGGGCAAGGTTGCCAAAATTCTTGGACCTCGCGGCTTGATGCCAAACCCAAAGTCTGGAACAGTGACGATGGATGTGGCCAAGGCAGTCAGAGAGGTCAAGGCTGGTAAAATCGAGTTCAGGGTTGATAAAGCAGGAAATGTTCATGCCCCTGTCGGCAAAGTTTCGTTTCAGCCCGATCAACTGGTTGCCAATATTGCCAGCTTCCTCAGGGAGGTTGTTCGTCTGAAGCCATCGGCAGCCAAAGGTCAGTATGTGCAGGGTATTGCGCTTTCAAGCACGATGTCCCCAAGCGTGAAGGTTAAAATGGAAAAATTTGTCGCCTAATAAAAACGGTTTATACGATGAAGCGAGATAGAAAAGAGGAGATCGTTCAGGAAGTTGCTGAAAAGATCAACAGGTCACAGGGTATATATCTGACAGAATTTCAGGGATTGAGCGTTGCCAAGATGTCGGAGCTTCGCCGTGAGTTCCGTAAGGTAGGCGTTGAGTATCGTGTTGTCAAAAACACACTTATTAAACAGGCTCTGAAGGATTTGGCTGGTGCGGACAAGCTTGCTCCAGGTCTTAAAGGCACAACAGCAGTGGCATTTGGATTTGATGACCCGACAGCTCCTGCAAAAATTATCAGGAAGTTCAGCAAAACCAATGAAGCGCTGAAGTTCAAAATGGCGGCGATTGATGGTGTGGTGTTTAGTGCCGATCAGCTTCCGCTTCTTTCAGAGATGCTGACCAAGACGGAAAATATAGGTCGTGCTGCTGGATTGATTAATGGTGTGGTCAGCTCTGTTCCGATGGTGGTTAATGCGGTCATGAGAAATCTTGTCTGTGCCCTCGATCAGATTGCCAAGCAGAAACAATAAGTTATACAAATCTATTACGCACTCAGGAAATTTTTATACATTGTAAATTAAACAAGAGAGGGGAATAATGTCGATCGAAACACTTGTAGAGGAAATTGGTAAATTAACTCTTACAGAGGCTTCAGAGTTGGTGAAGGCACTGGAAGAGAAGTTTGGTGTAAGCGCTGCTCCTGTTGCAGTTGCTGGTGTTGCCGCAGCGGCTGCCGGTGAGGTGGTTGTGGTCGAAGAGCAGACCGAATTTGATGTTATACTGCTTGCCGCAGGCGAAAGCAAGATCAATGTGATCAAGGCTGTTCGTGCTATTACAGGCCTCGGTCTGAAAGAGGCAAAGGATCTTGTTGATGGTGCTCCGAAAACTGTGAAAGAGGCTATTTCCAAGGACGAAGCAGAAAAGATTGCCAAAGAACTGAAAGACGCAGGTGCATCAGTTGAGGTGAAGTGATCTTTGAAAAGAGTCATTACTACAGCAAGCTCCGTTTCAATATGAGACGGAGCTTTGTCTGTTTGTATAAGAACGGTTTTGAAACGCAGTTCCTGTGACGATACGATTAAGGTTAAGCCGGTTGATTTTTCGTCCGGCTGAGTTTTTGTGGATATTTGTGATGACTTAATCTGAAAGTAATTCATGCAATTGATAAAAGTGAGGTGCATGTGAAAGTGGCTGATGCAACAACAACACCCTGTATTGACTTCTCAAAAATCCAGAGTATTATAGAGCCCCCCGACCTATTAAAAGTTCAGTTAGATTCCTTCCATAATTTTATACAGGATAGCGTACCTCTTGCCAAAAGAAAGGACCAGGGTCTCGAAAGGGTTCTTCGCGGAGCATTCCCCATTACCGATACACGGGGACTCTATTTGCTTGAGTATATTTCATACAGCTTTGATAAACCAAAGTACACCATTGAAGATTGTATTGAAAGAGGGTTGACTTATGATGTTTCCCTGAAAGTCAAGCTCAAGCTCTCTTACAAGGATGAGGCTGATGAGACCGACTGGAAGGAGACCATACAGCAGGAGGTTTACCTTGGCCGTATTCCTTACATGACCAACCGCGGCACTTTCATTGTGAACGGTGCTGAGCGCGTTGTCGTAGCCCAGCTTCATCGCTCACCCGGTGTTGTGTTCAGTGAAGCCGTCCATCCGAATGGCAAGAAGATGTATTCGGCCAAAATTGTTCCTACCAGAGGTTCATGGATTGAGTTTCAGACCGATATCAACAACCAGATATTCGTCTATATCGACCAGAAGAAGAACTTTCTGGTCAGTGCGCTTTTGCGCGCCATAGGTTTTGCAAGAGATGAAGATATTCTTGGCCTTTTTGATCTTGTTGAAGAGGTTCAACTGAAGTCAAGCAAAAAAGAGCAATTGGTTGGACAGTATCTTGCTTCTGATATTGTCGACATGCAGACAGGCGAAGTGGTGAGTGCGAGGACGGCTATCACAGAGGATATTTTTGAGCAGATTCTCGCTGCTGGCTACAAAAGCGTCAAGGTGATGAAGACCTTTGCGGGCGGTGACAAGGGAGTCGATAAATCCATCATCATTAATACTATCCTTAACGACAACTCAGCGACCGAAGAAGAGGCCCTTGAGATTGTGTATGAGGAGCTGAGAGCCAACGAAGCTCCGGATATTGATGCGGCAAGAAGCTTTCTTGAGAGAACTTTTTTCAACCAGAAAAAATATGATCTCGGTGAGGTTGGCCGTTACAGGATTCGCAAAAAGCTCAGCAAAGAGTTTGATGATCTGAGTACCTATCTTGCTGATAAACCAGAGCTTAAACAGCTTTCTGATACTATTTACGAGAAAATTCTCCAGACCATACAGTCCTTCTCCGATGAGCCGACCGGTGAGGATATTCTGGTACTGACGCATTATGATATTATTTCGGTCATCTATTATCTCATCAAGCTGGTCAACGGGCTTGCTGATGTTGATGATGTCGATCATTTGGCGAACCGCAGGGTGCGCTCGGTTGGCGAACAGCTCGCAGCCCAGTTCGTTATTGGACTTGCGAGGATGGGAAAAAATGTCCGTGAAAAGCTTAACTCAAGAGACTCGGACAAAATAGCTCCTGCCGATCTTATCAATGCACGTACGGTTTCAAGTGTTGTCTCAAGTTTCTTTGCGACAAGTCAGCTCTCTCAGTTCATGGACCAGACCAACCCTCTGGCTGAAATGACCAACAAAAGAAGGGTTTCTGCCCTTGGCCCTGGTGGTCTTACCCGTGAACGTGCAGGTTTTGAGGTTCGTGACGTTCACTATACACACTACGGTCGGCTATGCCCGATTGAAACTCCTGAAGGCCCGAATATCGGTTTGATCTCCTCCCTTTCGGTCTATGCGGAGATTAACGACAAAGGCTTTATCCAGACACCTTACCGTGTTGTCGATAAAGGCCAGGTGACCGATACTGTCCTGATGCTTTCGGCTGAAGATGAAGAAAATAAGATTACCGTACCAGTCAGTGTTCCTCTTGATGAGAACAACAGAATTGCTCTGGAGACGGTTCAGGCCAGGACAAAGGGTGACTATCCCGTTGTCGCGGCTGAAGATGTCAATTATATGGACGTCTCTCCCGTACAGATTGTCAGCGCTGCTGCGGCATTGATTCCTTTTCTTGAGCATGATGACGGTAACCGTGCGCTTATGGGTGCAAACATGCAACGCCAGGCGGTTCCGCTGCTGACTTCCGAAGCACCTGTGGTTGGTACCGGCATGGAAGCCAAGGTGGCAAGGGATTCCCGTGCAGTCATTGTTGCTGAAGGAGCCGGAGTGCTCGAAGATGTTACAGCGGAATATATTCAGGTACGTTATGATCTTGGTTTGGACAATGATGTACGCCTCTCGATGCTTGACCCTGATGAAGGGTTGAAGACCTATAAGTTGATCAAGTTCAAACGCTCCAACCAGGATACCTGTATTTCACAGAAACCTCTGGTGCATATTGGCCAGCGTGTTGAGAAAGGCACGGTGCTTGCCGACAGCTCATCGACCGATAATGGAGAGCTGGCGCTTGGAAAAAATGTTTTGGTGGCCTTCATGCCATGGCGTGGTTACAATTTTGAAGATGCGATCATTCTCAGTGAAAGGCTTGTCTATGACGATGTCTTTACCTCGATCCATATTCACGAATTCGAGGCCAACGTCCGCGATACAAAACGAGGTGAAGAGCAGTTTACCCGAGATATCTATAATGTCAGTGATGAGGCGCTCCGAAACCTTGATGAGAACGGTATTGTGCGCATTGGTGCGGAAGTCAAGGAGCGGGATATTCTGGTCGGAAAAATAACGCCAAAAGGCGAGAGCGATCCGACACCGGAAGAAAAACTGCTCAGGGCAATTTTTGGTGACAAATCAAGCGATGTCAAGGATGCCTCAATGCACGTGCCTGCCGGCATGAAGGGTATTGTCATCAAGACAAAGCTTTTCAGCCGCAAGAAAAAGGTTGGGATGGATGTCAAGGAAAAACTTGAGCTTGTCGACAAGAAATATGATGCCAAAGAGTATGATTTGCGGAAGCGGTTTGCCAAATGGGTGAAACAGCTTCTTGGAGGCAAGAACTCTACGGGCATTTACAGTGATAAAGGCAAACAGCTCGTCGCTGAGAATGTGGTGTTTGAAGAGAGCCTCCTTGCTAAGTTCAGTTCCATGCCTTTTCTTGAGTCGATTGATTTTTCAAAAGGGGTAACGGATTCCAAAAAAGTTAACGACAATGTGGTGCGCCTTGTCAAAGAGTTCCGTTTTCTGCTCAAAGATCTTGCTGATGAACGCGACAACGAGAAATACAAAATCAATGTTGGCGATGAACTTCCTCCGGGAATCGAGGAGCTTGCCAAGTGTTACATTGCCCAGAAAAGGAAAATTCAGGTAGGCGACAAGATGGCTGGACGGCACGGTAACAAGGGTGTTGTGGGTAAAATCCTTCCGGTTGAGGACATGCCCTTCATGGCAGATGGTACTTCGGTTGATATTGTCCTCAATCCGCTTGGTGTGCCGAGTCGCATGAACATTGGTCAGCTTTATGAAACATCGCTTGGCTGGGCAGCCAAGAAGCTGGGTGTCAAGTTCAAAACGCCGATTTTCAATGGTGCCACCTACGAGGAGGTACAGCATGAGCTCGAAAGGGCTGGTCTTCCGACGAATGGCAAGGTAAGTCTTTTTGATGGACGTACCGGCGAGCGGTTTGATGATGAAGTGACCATCGGCTATATTTATATGCTCAAGCTTGGTCACCTTGTTGATGACAAGATCCATGCTCGTTCAACCGGTCCATACTCGCTCATAACCCAGCAGCCGCTCGGTGGTAAAGCACAGTTTGGCGGTCAGAGGTTTGGTGAAATGGAGGTCTGGGCTCTTGAAGCCTACGGCGCAGCCAACATCCTCAGAGAGATGCTGACGGTTAAATCAGATGATGTGATAGGGCGGAATAAAACCTACGAGGCCATTGTTAAAGGCCAGAACTTGCCGGAGCCAGGAATACCTGAGTCCTTCAATGTTCTTGTTCGAGAGCTGCAGGGCTTGGGTCTTGAGATACGTATTGACGACAAGGTTCCTTAGTAATGTGTTAATTGGCGTGTACATCATTAACGGACGTTCAAAAGAGTCGTTTAACCAGGGATATTGACTATGATTTTTTCACAGGGAGCATCGCCCTTAAAAGGTGAATTTTCAAGAATAAAGTTTAGTATTGCGTCACCCGAGAGCATTCTTGCCCATTCACGGGGAGAGGTGCTGAAGCCGGAGACGATAAACTACCGCACGTTCAAACCTGAGCGGGACGGTTTGATGTGCGAAAAAATTTTCGGTCCTACGAAGGACTGGGAGTGTTATTGCGGTAAATACAAGCGTGTACGCTATAAAGGGATTATCTGTGACCGTTGCGGTGTCGAGGTTACAACCAAGAGCGTCCGCAGGGAGCGCATGGGCCATATCGCCCTCGCAGTTCCTGTGGTGCATACCTGGTTTTTCCGTTCGGTTCCGAGCAAAATCGGCGCATTGCTTGACCTTTCGACCAAAGAGCTCGAGCGTATCATCTATTATGAGGTTTATGTTGTCATCAACCCCGGTGAACCTGGTGAAAAACAGGGAATCAAAAAGCTCGACCGTCTGACGGAAGAGCAGTATTTCCAGATTATCACCGAGTATGAAGATAATCAGGACCTTGAGGATTCAGATCCGGAAAAGTTTGTGGCAAAAATGGGCGGGGAAGCCATTCACATGCTTCTCAAGAACATTGATCTTGATGCATCGGCGATACATTTGCGCAAGGTGCTCAAAGAGAGCAACTCAGAACAGAAAAGAACCGACGCGCTCAAAAGGCTGAAGGTTGTTGAGGCGTTCAGAAAAAGTTATGAGCCGCACAAGAAAACCCGGAAAAAGCCTCAGGGGCTCTTTCCGGAGGATGAACTTCCGGAGCCTTATGTTTATGAAGGCAACAAGCCTGAATATATGGTGATGGAAGTCGTGCCGGTTATTCCGCCCGAACTTCGTCCGCTTGTGCCTCTCGAAGGTGGCCGGTTTGCCACGTCAGATCTCAATGATCTCTATCGCAGGGTTATTATTCGCAACAATCGCCTGAAAAAGCTGATTGATATTCGCGCCCCGGAGGTTATTCTGAGAAACGAGAAAAGAATGCTCCAGGAGGCGGTTGATGCTCTCTTCGATAACTCCCGCAAGGCCAATGCGGTCAAGACCGGTGAGTCAAACAGGCCTCTGAAATCGCTGTCAGATGCACTCAAGGGCAAACAGGGCCGGTTCCGTCAGAACCTGCTTGGAAAGAGGGTCGATTACTCTGGCCGTTCGGTTATTGTGGTTGGTCCGGAATTGAAGCTGCATGAGTGTGGTCTGCCGAAAAGCATGGCCATTGAGCTCTTTCAGCCCTTTGTGATCCGTCGCCTTGTTGATCGTGGTATTGCCAAATCTGTCAAATCGGCAAAGAAGATGATCGACAAAAAAGATCCAATTGTCTGGGATGTGCTTGAAAAGGTCATTGATGGCCGGCCAGTGCTGCTCAACAGGGCACCAACGCTTCACCGCCTTGGTATTCAGGCGTTCCAGCCGCTCCTGATTGAAGGTAAGGCTATTCAGATTCATCCGCTCGTCTGTACAGCTTTCAACGCTGACTTTGATGGTGATCAGATGGCTGTTCATATTCCTCTTTCACAGGAAGCGCAGCTTGAAGCTTCGCTGCTGATGCTTTCATCGCATAATCTTATTCTGCCGCAGTCGGGTAAACCGGTCACGGTTCCGTCACAGGACATGGTACTCGGCATGTACTATCTGACAAAATCGCGCAATGGAGATTTTGGCGAGGCGCAGATATTCTACAGCTCGGAAGATGTTCTTATCGCTTATAATGAAGAGCGTGTTGGCCTGCATGCGCAAATTTTTATCCAGTACGGCGGCGAAATTGACCAGAAATTTGACTCGCTGCGTGTTCTTGATACGATGGCAGGTCTCAAGCCGGAAAAGATTGCCTGGCTGAAATTGCAAATTGAGAAGAAGGCTATTTTGCTTACAACCGTTGGCAGAGTGATTTTCAACCAGCATGTACCGAAAAAGATAGGCTTTATCAATCGCGTGATTGACAAGAAAGTAGCCAAGGAGCTGATCGGGCGACTGAGCAGTGAGGTTGGTAATGTCGAAACGGCCAAATTTCTCGACAATATCAAGGAGGTTGGCTTCCATTATGCAATGAAGGGAGGACTTTCAGTTGGTCTTTCCGATGCTATTGTGCCTGAAACCAAGGCCAGGTACATCAAGAACGCACAGCGGGACAGTACCAAGGTTGTCAAAGCGTACAATAGTGGAACCCTGACTGATAACGAGCGATATAACCAGATAGTCGATGTCTGGCAGAAAACATCAAATATCGTTGCTCAAGAGTCCTACGAGAAGCTGCAAAAAGATCGTGACGGTTTTAATCCGCTCTATATGATGCTTGATTCGGGTGCTCGAGGCTCCCGTGAGCAGGTTCGTCAGCTTACAGGTATGAGGGGTCTTATTGCCCGTCCACAGAAATCCATGTCGGGCCAACCGGGTGAAATTATTGAAAACCCGATTATCTCGAACCTCAAGGAGGGACTTACGGTTCTTGAGTACTTTATTTCAACGCATGGTGCCCGAAAAGGTCTTTCCGATACGTCGCTGAAAACCGCTGATGCAGGTTACCTGACCAGAAGGCTCCATGATGTTGCGCAGGATGTTATTGTCACCATTGATGACTGTGGAACCACCCGCGGTCTCTATGTCCACCGCAATATTGAGGAAGAGACCAGCGGCCAGATCAAGTTCCGCGAAAAAATCAAGGGACGTGTTGCAGCCCGTGAAATTTACGACACCCTGAACAACAGGATTGTTGTCAATTCCGGAGAAATTATTACCGAAGAACTTGCCGAGCTGATTCAGGATACGCCCGGAGTTGAAGAGGCAGAGATCCGTTCAGTTCTGACCTGTGAGTCCAAAATTGGCATCTGTTCAAGATGTTATGGAACAAACCTCTCGGTTCATGAACTCGTTGAAATCGGTGAAGCAGTCGGTGTTATTGCTGCGCAGTCGATTGGAGAACCTGGAACGCAGTTGACGCTTCGTACCTTCCACCAGGGTGGTGCAGCACAGGGTGGTATTACGGAAACTGAGACCAGGGCCTTTTATGATGGCCAGATCCAGTTTGAGGATATCAAGAGCGTTGAGCACACAGCCATTAATGAGGATGGCATTGCCGATTTGAGGATTATTATTATTCAGAAAAATGGCAAGATCAATATTGCCGATCCTGAATCAGGAAAGATACTGAAACGCTACATTGTGCCGCATGGTGCTCACCTTCATTGCAAACATGGTTCCTTGATCAAAAAAGATCAGGTGATGTTCAGCAGTGAGCCCAACAGCACACAGATTATCGCTGAGTTGCCCGGTATCGTCAAGTTTGCCGATATTGAAAAGGGTATAACCTACAAGGAAGAGGTTGATCCCCAGACCGGATTTTCGCAGCATACTATTATCAACTGGCGTTCAAAATTGAGAGCTACCGAAACAAGGGAGCCAAGATTGATGATTATTGATGCGAGCGGTGAGGTGAGAAAGACCTATCCTGTCCCGATCAAGTCAAATCTGTATGTTGAAGATGGACAGAAGGTTGAGCCTGGTGATATTATGGCCAAAGTGCCCAGAAACCTTGATCGTGTCGGTGGTGATATTACCGCCGGTCTGCCAAAGGTCACAGAGTTGTTTGAAGCCCGTATTCCTACTGATCCGGCAATTGTTACTGAAATTGATGGTTATGTCAGTTTTGGTTCACAGCGCAGAAGCAGCAAGGAGGTCAAGGTGAAGAACGATTTCGGCGAAGAGAAGGTCTATTATGTCCAGGTTGGTAAACATGTGCTTGCCAATGAGGGCGATGAAGTCAAGGCAGGCGATCCGCTGACCGATGGAGCCGTCTCACCGCAGGATATCTTGCGTATTCAGGGCCCCAACGCCGTGCAGCAGTATCTTGTCAACGAGATTCAGAAGGTTTACCAGATCAATGCGGGCGTCGAAATCAACGACAAGCATCTTGAGGTTATTGTGCGCCAGATGCTTCAGAAAGTGAGGGTTGAAGAGCCTGGTGACACCGATCTGCTGCCTGGTGACTTGATTGACCGGAGTGCCTTTGTTGAGTCAAACCATGGTGTTGCTGAAAAGGTACGCATTACCGAAAAAGGCGATGCTCCAGCAAGGATTCAGGAGAGTCAACTGCACAAGGTACGTGATATTACCAAGCTGAATCGTGAGCTTCGCAAGAACAGTAAAAACATGATTGCCTTTGAGCCTGCACTTCAGGCAACATCGCATCCTGTTCTGCTTGGCATCACAAGCGCAGCCCTTCAGACTGAGAGCGTGATCTCTGCGGCATCGTTCCAGGAGACTACCAAGGTGTTGACTGATGCTGCTGTTGCAGGAAAGGTTGACTACCTCGCAGGTCTGAAAGAAAATGTTATTGTCGGCAAGTTGATTCCGGCTGGCACAGGATTGAAGAGATATAAAACCATAAAACTTACGGGTGAAGGCCAGGAAGGCGCTCATGCTGGCGAGCGTACGACTGAAGAGCCTGCAACCCGGGAAGGTTTTGCCAATGAGCGGTAGTCGGCTACGGCAAGAAGAGATGAAGATAAAAAAAAGGGAGACTCCTGACGAGTCTCCCTTTTTTTGTTACTTTTTTTCAAACCTGAAGGTTTCAAGAAAACCGGTGTCGAAATCTCCGCTCTGAAAAACAGGGGAGCGCATCACCTGCTTGTGGAATGGAATGGTGGTTTTTACCCCGACAACGATAAATTCATCAAGCGCCCGCGACATTCTGGCAATAGCTTCATCCCGGGTGTGTGCCGTGACGATGAGCTTAGCAATCATGGAGTCGTAATTGGACGGTACGACGTAACTGGCATAGGCATGTGAATCAACCCTGACTCCGTGGCCGCCCGGCGTATGGAAGACGGTAAGCTGCCCTGGAGAGGGACGGAACATGTGTTCTGGATCCTCGGCGTTGATGCGGCATTCAATGGAGTGGCCTCTCGGTGTGAAGGTTCTTCCTTCGAGTGATTCACCGGCAGCGGCAAGAATCTGCTCCTTGACGATATCGACATTATAGCGCTCCTCGGTAACCGGATGCTCAACCTGTATGCGCGTATTCATCTCCATGAAGTAGAACTCACGGTGTTTGTCGAGCAGGAACTCGATAGTGCCTGCACCCTCATAGTTGATTGCGCTGGCAGCGGCTACAGCGGCATCACCCATTTTTTTTCTCAGTGCATCATCAACGGCTGGAGAAGGGGTTTCCTCAATAAGCTTCTGGTGTCGTCTCTGGACGGTGCAGTCTCGCTCTCCCAGGTGGATGGTGTGGCCATGCTGGTCAGAGAGGATCTGGATTTCAACATGACGCGGGTTTTCCAGATATTTCTCGATATAGACGCCGCTATTGCCGAAAGCCTGCTCAGCCTCGCTGCGTGCCGTGTTCAGAGCTTTGTCGAGTTGACTCTCCTCCGTGACGACCCGCATTCCTTTGCCGCCACCACCTGCAGTTGGCTTGATGATGACCGGGTAGCCGGTTTTATTTGCTGTTGCAATAGCCTGCTTCAGGTCAGTCACCAGTCCGGGACTTCCAGGAACGACGGGAACACCGGCAGCAATCATGGTTGCCTTGGCGGTGTTTTTGTCACCCATCTGGTTGATCATTTTTGCGGTCGGGCCGATAAACTTGATGTTGACCGACTCGCACACCTCGGCAAAATCAGCATTTTCAGCCAAAAATCCGTATCCAGGATGAATGGCATCAGCATTGGTTACCTCTGCTGCAGCGATGATGCGGGGAATGTTCAGATAACTCTCTCTTGACAAAGCAGGTCCAATACAGACAGCTTCATCGGCGTATTTGACATGGATTGATTCAGCATCAACTGTAGAATATACAGCAACCGTGCTGATTCCCATTTCGCGGCAGGTCTGCATAATACGCAAGGCAATTTCACCGCGATTTGCAACAAGTATTTTCTTGAACAAGGTTTTTCTCTGATGAATGTTTATGGTTTAATCCGGAACAGGGGCTGATCATACTCTACCGCCTGTCCGTTTTCAACAAGAATCTCAACAATTGTTCCAGAAACCTCTGCCTCAATTTCATTCATCAGTTTCATGGCTTCGATAATACAGAGAACATCTCCTTTTTTAATAATGTCGTTGATGGCAACAAAGGGTGGAGAATCCGGTGAGGATGACTGATAGAACGTCCCTACGATTGGCGAGCGCGACTCCATAAGATTTTGTGCCGCTTCAGCCTTTGTCGGTGAGGGTACAGGTTGACAGGCCTGGGTAACGGCTTGCAGGGCGGACGCTGCTGTTACAGGAGCAACAGGGGCAAGAGCAGCAGAAGAACGCCTCAGGATAATTTTGGATCCGTCCTTCTCCTCAATGATGGTTTCCTGAAGATCTGAGCTATTGACGATGTCAATGAGCTGCTTGATTTCGTTAAAGTCCATGATAATATTAACTTGGTTTATGAGCGTTCTTCTTGAAAAATTGTGCGAAGCCGAATTATTTCTTTACTCGTTCGATATACTCGCCAGTGCGGGTATCGACACGGATAATACTTCCCGTCTGGATAAACATAGGGACGCTCACCTCCGTACCAGTTTCAATTACTGCCGGTTTCGTCCCGCTGGTTGCCCTGTCATCCTTGGATGCGGGGCTGGTTTCAATCACTTCAACTTCAACAAATGTAGGGAGTTCAACGCCAAGTATAGAACCGTCATCAGAGAAAACAATCGTCACCACGATTCCATCCTTGACAAAGCGTGATGATGAGCCGATTGCAACTTCCGGCACATTAATCTGGTCAAATGTTTCATTGTCCATCATGACGAAGTCATTGCCATCACGATAAAGATACTGATACTGTTTTCGCTCGGTGATGATCACATCAACCGATTCTGTGGCGCTGAAGCGGTACTCTACATTCCTGCCGGATTTCAGGTTTCTCATGTTTGCCTGGTAAAAGGCCCGCAGGTTTCCAGGCGTGCGGTGCATAAGGCTTTCGATACTGTGAGGCTCTCCCTTGAAGCGGATAATTGAACCTTTCGAAACGTTACTGATTGAAATCATAAGGCGGATAAAAAATGGTCTTGTACAAATCACAGGGTTTGCCCCTGTTTGTAAAAACAGAATATAACACTGTACCAGATGAATACAAAGTGCCGTGAAATCAAACAGGGATAATGTGGAAAAAGCCATTGCATCTTTGTCACCGACTGTTTAAATTCAATAAAAACAGCTCTGCGGTCGGCGGAGCTTGTTTTACTTCAATAATAACAACAAATAGGTTACTATGTCAAAAGCTGAGTTAGTCGAGAAAATTGCCGACCAGGCAAAACTGACCAAAGTGGATGCCGAACGTGCTCTTAATGCCTTTATCAATGTTGTAACAGCGTCATTGAAAGATGGTGAAGATGTTACTCTTGTGGGCTTTGGAACATTTGCCGTTGGAAACAGGGCTGAAAGGTCAGGGCGGAACCCTCAGACGGGTGAAGCAATTACCATTGCTGCAAA
Organism: uncultured Chlorobiaceae bacterium; assembly: GCA_903917955.1. Classification (GTDB taxonomy): domain Bacteria; phylum Bacteroidota; class Chlorobiia; order Chlorobiales; family Chlorobiaceae; genus Chlorobium. The sequence continues at coordinate 16,665 of CAIXCO010000239.1, forward strand.
AAATGTTGTCAAGTTTAAACCAGGAAAAGCGTTGAGAGAGGGGATCTGAGCCTGATTCCTGCTAATGGATTCTTGCCTTTTTTTCAAGCCCATTGTGAGTTTTTTGCCTGATGGGCTTTTTTTACCACTAATGTTGCAGCACTATGGCTACGAAAGTTGTCCTTGATTTTGAAAAGCCGCTGTTTGAGCTTGAAGCCAAACTTGGTGAAATGCGTGAGTGCCTCCGCAGCAGCGCGAGGGAGCAGTCTGAAGCTGAAACTGAAATGCTCAATCATGACATAGAGACACTTGAGCTGAAAGCCGATGCACTGCGCCGTTCGATTTACAAAAATCTTACCCGCTGGCAAAAGGTGCAACTTGCCCGTCATCCGGCAAGACCCTATACGCTTGATTATATTTACTTGATGACGAAAGGGTTTCTTGAACTCTCGGGTGACCGTCATTTCAGCGATGACAAAGCCATTGTGGGCGGTTTTGTCCGCCTTGAAGAGAGTTCAACGGGGTTTTCCCAGTCAGTCATGGTTATTGGCCATCAAAAAGGGCGTGATACCAAGTCAAACCTTTACCGCAATTTTGGCATGGCTCAGCCCGAAGGGTATCGCAAGGCGCTCCGTTTGATGAAACTTGCCGAAAAATTTCGCAAGCCGGTCATTACCTTGATTGATACACCGGGTGCGTTTCCGGGAATAGAGGCTGAGGAGCGGGGGACTGCCGAGGCAATTGCCCGAAATCTCTTTGAGATGGCAAAACTCACCGTTCCGGTGATTTGTGTGATTATCGGCGAAGGTGCAAGCGGGGGAGCCATCGGCATCGGCGTCGGTGACCGTATTCTTATGGCCGAAAATAGCTGGTACTCCGTCATCTCTCCCGAAAGTTGTTCCTCTATTCTCTGGAGAAGCTGGAACTATAAAGAGCAGGCGGCAGAAGCATTGCAACTCACCGCAGTCGATCTTCTCGCGCAGGGGATTATTGACAGGATTATTCCTGAACCTGTCGGCGGAGCACACACTGCACCTGAAGTAATGGCTGCTACATTGAAAGGCATTTTGATTGAAGAGCTGCAAGCGTTGCTGCAGAAAGATCCAGAAACCTTTGTTCATGACCGGATTGAAAAGTTTTCAGCCATGGGCGTCTGGAAAGAAGAGGTATAGAAAAAACAAAAAGCCGGTACGGGTACCGGCTTTTTGTAGAAGGTAAAGGGTCAATTTGCTGACTTGATTTCGTAGGAGTTTTCTCCCTTGAGCAGCTCCTCAAGCGTCCAGCATCCGTTTTTCTGGGCATCTTTGATTTGTGTTGCAAGAGCATCTTCATAGGTGATCCGTTCCTCGGCATAGAAGACACCGAAAGGTCTTGGAAGAGAGTCATCATCAGCAAAGCGGGCAAGAATGGATGCCTTGTTGATATCTCTCTCATCGTGAATCCAGAGGTCACTGGTTGAGAACTCCTCTTTGTCGAGATCGACAACAATTGGCGTGAATCCGTCAAGCATAATCCCTCGGTTTTTTCCCTTTCCGAAAACAAGGGGCTTCTCATGTTCAACATAGATGGTGTTGTCGGCCTTCTTGTCGGGAGTGGCATAGGCTTCGAACGCCGCATTGTTGAAAATAGGACAATTCTGGTAAATCTCCACCAGCGAAGTTCCCCTGTGCAGGGCCGCACGCATCATGATTGAGCGCAGGAATTTTCCATCACGATCAAAAGCTCTTGCAAAAAATGTACCGCCGGAGCCAATTGTCAGGGCTGCCGTATTGAACGGATGATCGATTACGCCGGATGGCGAGGTCACTGTTCTCAAGCCAATTTTCGATGTTGGTGAATACTGCCCCTTCGTCAATCCGTAAATTTCATTGTTGAAAAGCAGAATATTGAGGTCAGGATTTCTTCTCAGGGTATGAATGAAATGGTTGCCGCCAATCGAGAGAGCATCGCCATCACCCGTTCCAACCCAGACGCTCAGATCCGGACGTGCAATTTTCAATCCGGTTGCCATTGGCAGCGCCCGGCCGTGAATGCCATGAACACCATAGGTTGCCAGGTAGTAGGGGAGACGCGATGAACATCCTATACCGGAGACAACGACAATATTTTCCGGTGCAACGCCCAGCTCCGGTAAAAGTTGTTTCAGTTGCTGCAACACGGAGTGGTCTCCGCATCCGGGACACCACTTGGCCTCCTGGTCGGAAGCAAAATCCTTTGCAGTAAGAACCGGCAAAACTTTGATTGTTGTATCGTTATCGGTCATGATTGAAGCTCCTTTAAAAGATCGGTGATTTTAGTCAGTATTTCCATCTCATTAAACGGTACTCCCTGTACCTTGGTAAGACTTACAGGAGCGATCAGGAAGGTATCACGGATAATGTGGACGAGCTGTCCGCTATTCATTTCGGGGATCATCACCTGTTTGTAGTTGCCGAGAATTTCTTTAAGGTTTTTCGGGAACGGATGGATATAACGCAGGTGGGCATGAGCGACGCTGAGCCCCTGTTCGATGGCCTGCTCAACCGCCGTTTTGATTGCTCCGTATGTTGAACCCCATCCAAGAACAAGCAAGTCACCCTTGAGTTGTCCATTATCAATGCTTTGAAGCGGGATACTCTCAGCAATAAGTGCAATTTTCTCGGCACGAAGCTTTGTCATCAACTCATGATTTTCAGGGTCATGGGAGACATTGCCAGTTTCATTCTGCTTTTCAAGTCCACCGATACGATGTTCCAGCCCTTTGGTTCCGGGGATAGCCCATGAGCGAACCTGACGCTCATCGCGTTTGTAGGGCAGATAGGGGGGAGCTGAGGCCTCTCTTGCAGGCTGAAAACGGGGCTTGATATCGGCAAGATTATCCGGACTTTCGACTTCCCACGGCTCTGAGCTCAGTGCAAGATAGCCGTCAGAGAGGCAGATGACCGGTGTCATGTGTTCAACAGCAATTCTCGCGGCTTCATAAGTGGCATAGAAGCAGTCAACGGGAGAGCATGCGGCGATAACTGGCAGAGGAGCTTCTCCATGGCGACCGTACATGGCCATGAAGAGGTCAGACTGTTCCGGTTTTGTGGGAAGGCCGGTGGATGGGCCTCCCCGCTGCACATTGATGATAACCAGAGGAATCTCAAGGATAACCGCCAGGCCGAGCGCTTCGGTTTTCAGTGCAAGTCCCGGACCGGAAGTGTTAGTGGCGGCAAGTGCACCGCCATAAGCTGCACCGATGCTGCTGACAATGCCGGCAATTTCATCTTCAGCCTGAAACGTCTTGACGCCATATTTTTTCTTCTTGGCCAGGGTTTGAAGAATCTCTGTTGCTGGCGTGATCGGGTATGAGCCGAGGAAAAGTTCAAGGCCCGCTTTTTTGGACGCGGCAGTCAATGCGATTGCACACGCCTCATTACCGGTGACCCGACGGTAGATGCCATGCTGTTTGTGCGGAGAAATATCGAAGCGCCCGAGGTTGGCAAAGAGCTCAGTTTCATCACCAAAGAAATAGCCAGCCTTCATAGCTTTGATATTGGCTTCGGCCATCCAGACATTTTTTTGGAATTTTGCATAGAGTGTCTCCATCGTTCCCTCAAGAGGAAGGGTGTAGAGCCAGTAAAGCAAGCCCAGCACAAACATGTTTTTACAGCGATCAATCTCCTTGCTGCTCAGTCCGCTCTCTTTCAGGGCTTCACGGGTAAGCTGCAGAATCGGTACCGGAAAAAGGATATAGTTGTCGAGGGAGCCGTCAAGAAGGGGATTTGCTCCTTCAGGATAGCCCGCAAGCTTCAGATTTTTTTCATCGAATCCTTCCGTACCAGCAATGATAATACCGCCACGGTGGAGGTTTTTTAGATTTGCCTTCAGTGCCGCCGAGTTCATGGCAACCATCACATCAAATCGGGCACCTGGAGTATAGATCGGTTTGCTGCTGAACTGGAGCTGAAAGCCCGAGACGCCTGCAATGGTACCGGCAGGGGCCCTGATTTCAGAGGGAAAATTCGGAAAGGTGTTCAGCTCAGTACCGTGAACGGCCACAGTATTGGCGAATTGAGTGCCGGTCAACTGCATCCCGTCACCGGAATCTCCTGCAAAAAGCACAGAGACGCTGGTTTTTGATGTCACATTGACCTGTCTGGTTGTTTTTTTTGTATCAGTCATTGTCCCTGTTAATTACTTTTCAAGGTTAGTAAACAGCAAGAAAATCCCCGTGTCAATGATCTTCGTAGCACGGAGGTCATTGAGTTGTTGGTCTGGTGAAATGTACTATTGGTGGGTAAAGAGAAGACAAAAAAAAGAACATCACGGTCTTCTACAAGGAACAAATATAAAAGTTCCAAGGGGTTAAAACAAACTTTCCGTCGTTTTAACTAAGAATTTTTCTCAATGACAATATTGTTTTTTGTCAGATAGGCCTGCCATATTTCCTCTTCGAGGATCGGGCAATCAGCCGATAAATCACAGAAATCGCAGCGTTGTATGCCATAGACCTGCTCCATCCAGCACCCTATTGTGCTTTTGGAAACCTCATTGACATGATTGGGATTCGCCCTGATTATTTTTTCCGAAATATCCATAAGCTCCAGAATATCCTTTCGCCGTTGACCATGTTCTACTCCCCAACTCATAACAGTACTCCTGTTTTAATTTTAAAAAGCAGGCGTGCGCCAGCACCCGAAGTTCAACACATTGAATATAGTTTTTTTCAAAAGAAAATATTCTA
>CAIXCO010000240.1 GCA_903917955.1 uncultured Chlorobiaceae bacterium
ATGGCCTGGTCGATGTTTTGGACGCGGATCTGGAGATCGGCAATTTTGCGGCCAAACTCTGAAGGCCAGGTATAACCCGTCGTATCAGGGATATTGACCGTTGTTGCACCTGCGGCAATAACCGCCTCAATGATTTCAGCAAGGAAGCCCTGATCGGTGCGACCTGCATCTTCAGCCGAAAATTCGATATCGGGTGTGAATGTTTTTGCAAAGGCGACCGCGTTGACGGCCATCTTGAGCACCGTTTGCCGCTTCTCCTGCAAGCTCACGCCATAGCGGTCGCTGCCGAATTTGCCGGTAATATGGATATCGGAGGTGCCGATGAAGGTGTGGATGCGGGGTTTGCGAGCCTGCTGCAGCGCCTTCCAGGATGCGGTGATGTCATTCTCCACCGCCCGAGCCAGTGCCGCCACAACCGCCCTCGATTCGCCGCTTATCCGCTGAACCGCTTCGAGCTGCAAAGGTGACGAAGCCGGAAAACCGGCCTCAATCACATCTACTCCAAGCTTTTCGAGCTGACGGGCAATCTCCACCTTTTCCTGCACATTGAGCGACGCCCCGGGGGACTGTTCTCCATCGCGCAAGGTTGTATCAAATACTATAATCCTCTCTTTTTCTGCCATCGCTGCCTTTGTTATGATCAGGCACCGAGATGCCTGACAATTGCTTCTGTCATCTCTGTCGTTGAAATTGTCTTCTCTCCCGGATTGGCAATGTCGGCTGTCCTCAATCCAGTAGCAAGGGTCGCCTCAATGGCCTGCTCGATTTCACGGGCAATATCCGGCAAATTAAAGCTGTGTTCGAACATCATGGCAACCGATGCAATGGTGGCAATCGGGTTGGCCTTGTTCTGACCAGCAATATCCGGCGCACTTCCGTGAATAGGTTCGTAGAGTGCATGTTTGGTGCCGATGCTTGCTGACGGGAGCATACCGAGACTGCCGGTAATCATCCCTGCAATGTCGCTCAGAATGTCGCCAAAGAGGTTGCCCGTTACAATAACATCAAACTGTTTCGGGTTACGGACAATCTGCATTGCCGCATTGTCTACATACATGTCGCTCAGCTCCACATCTGCGAACTCCTTGTGCAGTTCATGCACCACATTGCGCCAGAACTGCGACACCTCAAGCACATTGGCCTTGTCGATGGAGATCACCTTGCCCTTCCGTTTCCGGGCCGCTTCAAAAGCGAGGCGGGCAATGCGCTCAACCTCATAGCGCTCATAGACCATGGTGTTCCACCCCTTGTTTTCATCGAAGCCGCGCGGCTGGCCGAAATAGATGCCACCGGTAAGCTCCCTGAAAACGAGGAAATCGGTACCGCGAACCACATCCGCCTTGAGCGATGATGCGTCAAGCAGTGCGTCATAGACCTTTGCAGGCCGAAGGTTGGCAAAAAGTTCAAGCTCCTTGCGGATTTTGAGCAGCGCCGCTTCCGGCTTGTGCGCGTGTGGCAAACTCTCCCATTTCGGGCCGCCAACCGCTCCAAGCAGCACAGCGTCACACTTCCGGCAGGCATCAAGCGTCGCCTGCGTGAGCATTTCGCCATGCAGTTCATAAGAAGCACCCCCAAAGGGATGCTCCTCAATCAAAACTTCAAAACCATGTTTTTTGGAGAGCTGCTCCAGTACCGCAACAGCTCCTGCAACCACCTCCGGGCCTATACCATCGCCCGGTATTGAAACAATCTTGTACATGCGTCGTTTGGAAGAAATTATTTTTTGATCAGCCAGCTCATCATGTTGCGAAGTTTTGCACCAACCGTTTCAATTGAATGGCCGCTGTTCTCTTCACGAAGTTTGCTCAGGTTCTTGTAGCCGCCATTGCACTCATCAATAAACTCTTTGGCAAAACGACCATCCTGAACCTCTTCCAAAATCTTTTTCATTTCAGCCTTGACCGCCGCAGTGATAAGGCGCGGTCCACGGGTCATGCCGCCATACTCAGCCGTATCGCTGACGGAGTAGTTCATTCTCGAAAGGCCACCTTCATAATAGAGATCCACAATGAGTTTCAACTCGTGCATACATTCAAAGTAGGCAAGCTCCTCAGGGTAACCGGCCTCAACAAGAGTCTCAAATCCAGCCTTGATCAGCTCGGCAGAACCGCCGCAAAGGACAGCCTGCTCACCAAAAAGATCGGTCTCAGTCTCATTCTTGATGGAGGTCTCAATAACGCCCGCTTTGGTACCGCCAATCGCTTTGGCCCAAGCAAGCGCCTGCTGTTTTGCCTCACCGGTAGCATCCTGATGCACGGCGATAAGGCAGGGGACACCATTGCCCTGGGTGTAGGTACGGCGCACAAGGTGGCCGGGGCTCTTTGGAGCAATCATGATGACGTTGATTGTTTCAGGGGGAACAATCTGACCGTAGTGAATATTGAAGCCGTGAGCAAAGGCAAGGGTGTTGCCAGCCACAAGGTTCGGGAGAATTTCAGCCTCATAAATCGCCTTCTGGGTCTGGTCAGGAAGCAGCACCATGACGATATCGGCCCATTTGACGGCATCAGCGACGGTGTTGACCTCAAGGCCAGCCTCTCTCGCTTTTTTACATGAAGCACTCTCAGGGCGAAGACCCACGCAGACGTTCATGCCGCTCTCCTTGAGGTTCAGCGCGTGGGCATGGCCCTGGCTGCCGTAACCGAGTATTGCAATATTTTTTCCCTGCAGATAACCGAGATCGGCATCCTGGTCATAATAAACGTTCATTTGGCTTGATAGGTTTGATTGATAAATCAGCAAAAAACAGTGTTATTC
>CAIXCO010000241.1 GCA_903917955.1 uncultured Chlorobiaceae bacterium
GCACCTGCGCTTTCGAGAGGGAGTTATTTTGCGATAGAGGATATTGATCCCCTGCATACCTTTGTTGTCGCTCCGGTAGCGCAGAGCTACTCTCTCAAACCAGGAATTTCCGTTGTGACGCTCTCAGATCTTGTAACAGGAATACGGGAAATGGTTGCAAAGAATTGAGAACTCCCGTGTTTGAAGAGATGCTCATCCCACCTCAGCATAGACCCCTGCATCACGCTCGGGATAGGATTCATAGACATGCTCAAAGAGCGCGGAGCACTTCTGGCAGTAGAGCTCCGGTGTGTAGGCTCGGGGAAGACCAAGGTCGAGGGTATCTTCGATTTCGAGCTTCATTTTTGAACGTGCAGCAGTATTCTTGCGCCAGTCGAGTACCAGCAACCCCTTGAACTTGATAAGCAAATCATGGGCGACCTTTTTCACCTCGTCGCGCTCCCCGGTGCTGAGTTCCGGGGCCGGACGGGTAAGGATGTCGAGAATAACCAGCTCCTCCTCGCTTATATGTTCACGTACATGGCGCTGCTCTTCGTCGTTCAATACTGGTGATTCTGTCCGATGATCTTCACCAGCCCCGCCTTGTGCTCAGAAAAAAGGGTGAAATTCTCCACCAGGTCGAGCAGTCGCGAACGATCGCACGTCCCGCGCAGCACCACCTCCCCCTTCGTCTCCCGCTGCAACGTGCCGGTCACGCCAAAACTCTCCTCCATAGCCGACACCGTCTGCCAGCCAAGCTCTGCGAACAACCCGATGGCGGGCTGCTCAACAAGCTGGTCTTCTGTGTATGCAACAAATTGTTTCAAGTGACGCATCTGCGCATTGAATATTTTCAAATTCCATATCCGCTACTCCTCATTAGGCTCGCTCAAGCCGTCAAGGTTTTTCAACGACTTCTTTTCTTCAGATGCCAGACGGCGTTCAACCTTCTTCACGTCCTCTGCAGGTAGCAGTGTTTCCGGCCGGATACCTCGTTCAAGCAGGGTTTTCCGCACTGCTTTGTTATTGGTGATGTGTTCGTTGGAAATACTCCCTTCACTTTTCATTCTATGTTCACGTGCATTGAAGATGGTAATTTCAGTAGCGAAATCTTTGGCTTTCAGAATGATGGTTGGTGCAAAGTCAGCCAGCGGCCGTTTATCCGGTACATTCCACTCGGCCTTCATTGCCTGTGTGCTTTTACCAAAAAGTGCCTGATCGCCCTTGCTCCGAATGAGAGCAAAATTCTCCGTACTTCCTGTCTGCTCATAGATTACACCCGACAGCTCCTTTTCCGTTGCGCTGAGTTTTTTTCGCGCCGAGACTCTTTCAGCTTCCAGCAAGTGCTGCTCAATGATTTCTGCGCGGCGGGTCTGAATGGCAAAATAGGTCTGGGCAAAGGCAATTTCCGGCTTCTTCGGGTCACCATTCTGAGCAATGAGATAGCAGGCATAACGGGTCAGCATGATATCATCCACCTCGCGCTGGCTTCCAGAACCGAGATCAACCATTTTCCCGACATCGGCAAAATGGTCGGCTGTCTTGTGGCCAGAGATTTCGCAAGCAGTTTTAGCCTTGGAGAC
>CAIXCO010000242.1 GCA_903917955.1 uncultured Chlorobiaceae bacterium
CCTTCGGCATTGAAAAAAATAGAGCTGATCGCCGAACAGATGTTCCGTCCGCTTCAGCGAGAGGAGATTATTTTCCAGGCCGAGCAACCAGAGCTGGTTGTTTCAAATACAACGAGAGAGGAGTATCTGAAGAAGGTAGAGAAGGCAAAAGAGTATATTGTGGCGGGAGATATTTTTCAGGTACAGGTTTCACAACGCCTTCGCCGTCCGCTCAATACCCGTCCGTTCGATGTTTACCGGATGCTGAGAACGATCAACCCCTCTCCCTATCTCTATTACTTTGACCTGAAAGAGTTCGAGATTGTTGGCTCATCACCTGAACTGCTGGTCAAGGTTGAATGTAACAGCGAGGGTCGGCGTATTGTCGATACCCGGCCAATTGCTGGCACACGGCATCGTGGAAGCACCTTTGAAGAGGATGAACGCAACGCCCGTGAGCTGCTTGCCGATGAGAAAGAGCTGGCCGAGCATCTGATGCTTATCGATTTGAGTCGGAACGATATCGGCAGAATTGCCAAAATCGGCACCGTTGAGACAAATGAGATGATGGTTATTGAAAAATACTCTCACGTGATGCATATTGTCAGTAATGTTCGAGGTGAACTTCGTGACGAACTTGGTGCAATGGATGCCTTTTGGTCCTGCTTTCCGGCGGGAACTCTCACGGGCGCTCCGAAAGTTCGTGCAATGGAGATCATCTATGAGCTTGAAAAGGAGAAGCGGGGCCTCTACGGTGGTGCCGTTGGATTCCTTGATTTCAAGGGCAATCTCACGACGGCAATTGCCATTAGAACAATGGTGATCGAAGACAAGACCATCTATTTTCAGGCCGCCGGGGGAATTGTCGCCGATTCAAAACCCGAGTCTGAATACGAAGAGACCATGAACAAAATGAAGGCGGGATTAACTGCCGTTGAAAACATTGAGGCTTTATCAGAACCATAACAATAAAACCTTAAAGAACCGATGAGCAAGAAACAAGCAATGATGAAATACCTGCTTCTTGTTTTTGCAGGTATAGCCGTAGGGGCACTTGTCTTTTCCAATGTTGAGTTCAATCTTTCACCCAGGGGATTGACTCTCTCCAACAGGCCCAATTTTGCCACGGCGACAAACACTATCGAAAATTATCCAATTCAGTCGCTCAAAGGCTTCAATGAGGCCTTTGTGCAGATTGCGGAGTCGGCGACTCCGTCAGTGGTAACGATTTTTACTGAAAAAACCCTGAACCAGCGCATTGTCTCCCCGTTTGGTTTTTTCGGACGACCCTTTGATGATTTTTTCGGGCGCCCCTTCGATGATTTTTTTGACAGGCCGGAGAATGGTGCCGGGAGAGGTCACAAAGGGGTTCAGAAAGGCATCGGTTCAGGGGTCATTGTTACTGCCGATGGTTATATTTTAACCAATAACCATGTGATCGACGGTGCCGATGCCGTCTATATCAGAACGTTCGACAACAGGAAGATTGATGCAAAAGTCATCGGCAAAGATTCGAAAACCGATCTTGCCGTTATCAAGGTCAACGCAAAAGATCTGAAGCCAATCGTGATTGGTGACAGTGACAAGCTCAGGGTAGGTGAATGGGTCATTGCCATTGGAAGCCCCCTTGGTGAAAATTTTGCAAGAACCGTTACCCAGGGTATTGTCAGCGCCAAAGGACGCGCCAATGTAGGGCTGGCAGATTATGAGGACTTTATCCAGACCGATGCGGCTATCAATCCCGGTAATTCGGGTGGAGCTTTGGTCAACATCAACGGTGAACTTGTCGGTGTCAATACGGCTATTGCGAGCCGCACCGGTGGATTTGAGGGAATCGGGTTTGCCGTGCCCTCAAATATGGCCAGACAGGTAATGACTGCGCTTATTACTACAGGAAAAGTTGCCAGAGGCTATCTCGGAGTGACTATTCAGAATGTTGATGAGAATATTGCAAAAGCGATGCGTCTCAAGGCTGGAGAAGGGGCGCTTGTAGGAACGGTTCTTGATGGAAGCCCTGCTGCGAAAATCGGGGTAAAAACTGGTGATGTGATTGTTGACTTTAACGATGTCAAGGTTACTGGCAGCAATGAACTGCGCAATTCCATTTCCAGTCAGTCGCCCGGATCGATCGTGAAGTTCAGGGTGCTCAGGAACGGAGCAATCAAACTCTTTCAGGTTCGTCTTGAAGAGCAGCCCGTAAGGAGTGCATCCGTAGCACCGACTGGAGCAGAGGAGAAGATACCTGCGGTATTCGGTTTCAGGGCAGAGGAGCTTACAGCCCAGACGGCAAGGAGACTGAACTTGAATCCTGCTGCGGGCAAGGTTGTCATTACAGCCATTGATCCAGCATCAAATGCCTCCTTTGCCGGTTTGCGGAGTGGTGACGTCATTCTTTCGCTCAACCGCCAGAGTCTGACCTCCTTTGCCGAGTACAGTGCCCTTGTCAAAAACATCAAAAGCGGCGATCTTCTGTTTCTGCTGGTTGAGCGGCAGGGCAATAAAATATATTTTGCCTTTAATGTATAAAGTTGTTTTGCCTGAAGGATTAAGAATGGTACATTGATTTGAAGTAAAGTCAGTGGCGAGCTACTGACTTTACTTTTTTCGTTTTACTATCCTGTCCGTTTGCCCCGGCAAATTGCGCTTATGGAGTTATTTTCTTTTTTTAAACAAAAACAGCACCAGAGATGACTGACAGAATTTACCTGACAAATGATGGATATAACCGGCTGAAAGAGGAATTATACGTGCTGGTTCATCAAACCAGAAGGGAAGTTCTGGAAAAAATTGCAGAAGCGAGAGCCCATGGTGACCTCAGTGAAAACGCAGAGTACGATGCGGCACGAGAGGAGCAGTCACACACTGAGGCTCGTATTGCCGACCTCGAAAACAAGCTTTCATCGGCTACAATTCTTGACCCGAAACAGATCAAGACCGACAAGGTCTATATCCTTACCTCAGTAAAGCTCAGCAATCTTGATGCTCCCGGTGAGATCATCGAATATACGCTGGTCTCTTCCGAAGAGGCCGACTCTGATTTGGGCAAAATTTCTGTTCGCTCTCCCGTCGGAAGGGCGCTCATCGGCAAGGCCGTCGGTGAAAAAGTTCAGATAGTTGTCCCCAAAGGGGAACTTCACTATGAGATATTAGAGATTTTTGTTAAATAGGGCCAACCAAAAACCAGTTAAATCAGCTCTCCCATGGGGAAACGTCAAATTATCTATCGTCAGGCGAGGATCAGCGGCAATCAGGAGTTGCTGAACCGTGAGGTCAATCTTGTTACCAACGAATTGAGAGTGTGGCATGGAACAGTAACTGCTGTTGACAGCAGTGAACTGAAACTCAAGGATGCCCGTTCAGGAAAACATAGCTTCGCTATCAATGGGATCGATCGGATATACTGTGAAATAAAAACGGATTATTAAATAAAGCGATGCGTAAAAAAATTGTAGTCGGCAACTGGAAGATGAACAACAGTGTAGCCGAATCGGTACAGCTTGCAACGGAAGTTGTTGAAGCACTTGGAGAAGGATTTTCAGGCTGTGAAGTTGGTATTGCACCGACCTATCTCTCCCTTGATGCCACAGAAAAGGTGATTGCTGGCAGTGAAGTGCAGCTTGTTGCCCAGAACTGCCATTATGAAAATGATGGAGCTTTCACTGGGGAAGTATCGGCCAGAATGATTCTTGCCGTTGGCTGTTCCTCCGTGATCATCGGCCATTCCGAGCGTCGTCAGTATTTCGGCGAAACCAACGCCACCGTCAACTTGAGGGTGAAAAAGGCTTTGTCGGAAGGGCTCAAGGTCATTCTCTGCGTCGGTGAAACTCTTGCAGAGCGTGAAGGTGGAGTCATGGAAACCGTCATCTCCTCACAGGTTCGCGAAGGTCTGACAGGTATCAGCGATATCAGCGCCATTGTCATTGCCTACGAGCCAGTATGGGCCATCGGCACAGGCAAAACCGCAAGTTCAGCACAGGCTGAAGAGGTGCATCTCTTTATCCGCACCCTTATCAGCGAACTTTACGGCCAGCCATCCGCAGAGAAGCTTCGTATTCAGTACGGCGGAAGTGTGAAACCTTCCAATGCAGTCGAACTCTTCGCCATGCCAAACATTGATGGTGGACTTATCGGCGGAGCCGCCCTCAACGCTGAGGATTTCGTCGCAATCGTCAAAGCCGCCTCACTGTAAGCCTTTTGTGTGTGATCAATTGACAGTGGCCCCCCTTGTCCACTGTCAATTATCCCTTATCCATTGTCAATTGTCAATTGTCAACTGACCTCCGCTGCTTCCTTCGACTTTTTCATTGAACAGAAATCAGGCCCGCACATGGTGCAGAACTCCGGGTTCTCTTCCGTGTGGCCGCTTGCGGCCATGCTCTCGGAATGCACTGTACGGGTTTTTTCCGGGTCAAGCGAAAGGTTGAACTGATCTTCCCAGGCAAATGAATAGCGTGCCCTGCTCATCAGCTCATCATGGAGCCAGGCCACAGGATCACCTTTTGCTATATCTGCGCCGTGGGCCGCAACCTTGTGGGCAAGAACCCCCTCACGCACATCATTTCTATCCGGCAGGCCAAGATGCTCCTTTGGGGTGACATAGCAGAGCATGGAACAGCCATAGCTTGCAATCAGCGCACCGCCGATGGCCGAATTGATATGGTCATACCCGGCAGCAATATCGGTAATCAGAGGCCCGAGGGTGTAGAAGGGAGCTTCGTGGCAGTACTCAAGCTCCTTGTCCATGTTCTCCTTAATCTGATGGAGCGGCACGTGACCCGGTCCCTCAATCATCACCTGCACCTCATATTTCCAGGCAATCTTCGTCAGTTCACCAAGCACCTTGAGCTCACCAAACTGCGCATCGTCGTTGGCGTCAAATATAGAACCGGGCCGCAGGGCATCGCCAAGCGAGACCGCAACGTCGTAGCGCTGCAAAATTTCACAGATCTCCTCAAAATGGGTGTAGAGAAAGTTCTCCTGCTTGTGGTATTTGCACCACTTCGCCATGATTGAGCCGCCACGAGAGACAATGCCGGTCAGCCGCTTTTCAGCAAAAGGGAGATGCTCCTGCAGGATGCCCGCATGGATGGTGAAATAGTCAACACCCTGCTCCGCCTGCTCAATCAGCGTGTCGCGGTAAAGCTCCCAGGTGAGCGCTTCAGCCTTGCCCCCGGCCTTCTCAAGTGCCTGATAGATGGGCACTGTTCCAATCGGCACCGGGGAGTTTCTCAAAATCCACTGGCGGGTTTGATGGATATTTGCACCGGTACTGAGATCCATGACGGTATCAGCCCCCCATCGGCATGACCAGACCGCCTTTTCAACCTCCTCCTCAATTGAGGAGCCGAGGGCGGAGTTGCCGATATTGGCATTGATCTTGACGCGGAACTTGCGCCCGATAATCATCGGCTCAAGCTCGGGATGGTTGATGTTGGCCGGAATGATGGCCCGCCCTTCAGCAATCTCCTGCCGCACAAACTCCGGCGTTATTGGCACAACCTTGACGCCACCCCTCGAAAATGAGGTAATCCACTCCTCAAGTTGCTGGTTCTCCCTGATGGCCACATACTCCATCTCCGGTGTAATGATTCCTTTGCGGGCAAAGTGCATCTGGGTGATGGCGGAACCCTCTTTTACTTCGCGCTGAAAGCCCCAGCTCTCGCGTATGCGGGGAAGCCCCTTTTCAGGGTCAATGGTGATGGAGGGATCGGAACAGGGGCCGCTGGTATCATAGAGCGGGAAGGAAGAGAACTCCTGATTGTTGCAGAGGTAGGTTTTGCTCAGCTTGAGCCTCTTCATA
>CAIXCO010000243.1 GCA_903917955.1 uncultured Chlorobiaceae bacterium
ATTATCGACGGCATCAAATACGAACCGATCAAAGGGCAATACTACGAAATGCGCCTCTTCGAAGTCGAAGAGATTGAAGAATACCTCAGCCGCCTCTATACCATCCAAAGTACCGACAACCGCACCCCGTTCAACTACATTGCCTGCGATTCCGGCCCGGAAGAAGAGGTAGCAAAACTCCTCGATGCCGATGAGCGGGTAAAATTTTTCTGCAAGCTCCCACGTTGGTTCAAAGTAGCAACCCCACTCGGCGACTACAACCCCGACTGGGCCGTCGTTGTCGATGACACCCAAAAACTCTACCTCGTCCGCGAAACCAAAAGCACCCTCGACCGCGACAAACGCCGCTCAACCGAAAACAAAAAAGTCGATTGCGGCAAAGCCCACTTCAAAGCGCTGGGTGTAAACTTCAAGGATGCTACTACGATTTATGAGGTGCTGAATCCCTGAACCACACACTCTATTTAAAGCATAATTCAAAAATTCGCTTTTATGCGGATTTATTTACTTATTGTCAGTCTGCAAAATGCAAAAAATATTATGAATAAATTGTCGTACGAAGAATATGCTATCATTGTAGAGCAGGCTCCAATCATGATTTGGAGGTCTAACCTTACAATGGGATGTGATTATTTTAATGATATATGGTTAGATTTTACAGGTAAAACATTAGCTCAGGAAATTGGTAATGGATGGGTAGAAGGAGTTCATAAGGATGATTTCCAATATTGCGTTGATATATATACAGAAAATTTCAAACAAGAAGCAATATTTGAAATGGAGTATAGATTAAAACGATACGATGGAGTATTTAGATGGATTCTTGATAGAGGTGTTCCATTTTATCAAAAAAACACATTCAAGGGCTTTATTGGAAGCTGTATTGATATTACATTAAAAAAGGAAGCAGAAGAGACATTGCAGAAAGTACATCTCAATGAAATTGAACAACTTCGTGGAGTTCTACCTATTTGCTCCTATTGTAAAAAAATAAGAAATGATAAAAATTATTGGGAGCAACTGGAAACGTATATAACCAGTCACTCCCTTGCGCTATTCTCTCATGGGATTTGTCCTGACTGCCTTGCAACAGTGCAAGCGGAATTATAAAATACTTTCCAAAGGTAGAAAAAAAGTGGATATTGTGGAACTTTACGAGAACTTCGGTATAATTTTTTTTTGATTGTGAGAGGGCAGGTGACAATGGATAATGGACAATTGCTTGAAAAATTTGTTCTGATACGCGGCGGCGAGTGTTCGATGGGCAGTTTGGAAGCTGAAGCTGGCCGTGATGATTACCGGTTATTTGGTGTCAAAGCCAATGAAAACCGGCATCAGGTGAGCGTGAGTGACTTTTTTATGGGTAAATATGCCGTCACCGTTGCCGATTTCAGGAAGTTCGTGGAAGCTACAGGGTACAGAAGTGATGCTGAAAAAGGGGGGTTCAGCGTCATTTTCATTGACGGGAACGTTGAAGACCGGCCAGGAGTCAACTGGCGTCATGGAGTAACAGGCACTGAGCGCCCTGAGGAGGAGGGGAATCATCCGGTTGTGCATGTGAGCTGGAATGATGCGGTAGCCTATTGTGAGTGGATGAGTGGAAAATCGGAAATGCGGTTTCGCTTGCCGACTGAAGCGGAGTGGGAGTATGCCTGCCGCGCAGGAACCACAACAGCATTTAACACAGGTGCAAACCTGACGACCGCAGAGGCAAACTATAACGGAAACCACCCCTGGAACAACAACGAAAAAGGGATTTGCCGGGATAATACGGTTGCTGTTGAGAGTTTTGCGCCCAATGGCTGGGGGCTCTACAACATGCATGGTAACGTCTGGGAGTGGTGCAGTGACTGGCTTGGGGGGAGCTATTATGACGAATGCAAGGAGAAGGGGAGAGTTGCCAACCCTGCGGGACCAGCAACCGGTACCTTTCGCGTGATTCGTGGCGGAAGCTGGAGCTTCAATGCCGGGCGCTGTCGGTCGGCTTATCGCGGCCACAGCGTCCCCGGCCTTCGATATTGCAGCGTCGGTTTTCGGATGGTGCTTGCCTGAAATACGCAGGTTTTTTTCATTGGGCCACCTGGTTCTTTTTCATCCTTGCTGTTCGGGTAATTTGAAACCGACAAACGTTGCACTGCTTATGCCCATGAGCGCCAGTAATTGTGGGTCAAATTCAGGCATGGTCAAGGTGTCGATTACCCGTCCAGTAAAAATAAATATCAAGACAATTGTCCAGACTAAAATTTGAAAACGATGCAAGCTCACTCCCTTGTCATCATTGAGAATATCGTTGAGAAAATTTCCAGTTGCAGGCTCAAGTGTCAATTTTTTATTAAGTCGTTCGATTTCCTTTTCAGCGTTTTCGATCGCCTTCTTTTTTGCTGCAAGTTCAGCTTGCTTGGCTGCCCGAATTGTTTTTTGCTCTTCAAGATTTATGGGAGTGGGGGTGGCGTTGATTGCCTCTGTAAGGCAAATGATTTCTGTATTCAGCTTTTCAACTTCGACAGCGCAACTTTTTTTGGTCTCATACTGTACTGTGCGCATATTTTTTTTTTCGGATTGTTTGCTGGAGTCGATTGCCGCAGATCCTAAACCGGTTAAGGCACTGATGCCCATCAGACCAATGACTCCAGGGGTAAGGCTGGAAATATCACTGGTTACCATCCAGATGAAAACATAGGCCATAATGACAACAAATGTCCAGAGTGCCATTTGGGTACGGGCAAGACTGTACATCTTTCGTTGCGAACTATCCTTTATGGTTCCTGTGTCGCGGAGAAGATCGCTTTTTACAGCAAGCACCAGAAATAAGAGGAGAAAGGCCAAACCTGCTCCTAAAAAGGGGGTCACCCAGGATTCATTTACACGGACAAGTGTCACTGCTGTTGCGGCCGTTGGTATTGGGAGTTCGTTCTCAATTCCTACGGTCACCACTACAGAACGATGGCAGAAATTGTTTTTGGGATTATTTGGGTCTCCTTTTCGGCCAAGAAGAGTTGTCCATGCGGCTTTGTTCTCTTCATCGCGTCGAAGATCAAATGAGAGTGTATCGTTATTTATTAATCCAGGCATATTTCCTTTAAACGGGAATGCTACACCATCAATATAGAGTATCACTTTAGATAGGTCTGAGCGAGCTTGTATCATCAAGTCGGGCAGATTTTTTATTTTAATTTTGATGGTTTGGCGGAGCGCAAGTGTACCGGTAACATTTTCAACTGAGGGGACATTTATTTTCCCCCCCGCCGAAAAGGCATTTGGCAGTTGCAGGAGCGATAGTACCAGTACAACAAAAAACGACAAAAGAGATTTGTGCAATTTTTGCATAACGACTCCCTGAAGGGTTTTAGTTTACGGAATCAAGAGAGGGTTGATGGTGATAATCATTCTGCCTCAAGCCGTCAGGGATCACGCATATAGTTGTGGTAGCCCTGACGGCATGTTGCAGAGTTTGGTTCAGACCATGGTTTTGGGGTTTAACCGTTCAAGGAGCATGTCTGAAATTGAGCCTCCCGCAGGTACCATGGGGAAGACCATATCTTTTTTGACCACCCTGAAATCAACAAGAACTGGCCCTTCATTCCAGGCGAGGGCCTCGGTGATGGCATTTTTGGCACTTTCGGGGTTGTCGGCCATGAGGGCCTTGCAGCCGAAGGCTTCGGCTACTTTAACAAAGTCGGGGTTGCTGTCGCCAAGGTCGGTAAAGGAGTATTTTTCTTTGTGGAAGAGTTCCTGCCACTGGCGCACCATGCCGAGAAAGCTGTTGTTGATCAAAAAGATCTTGATGGGAATTTTTCCATACACGGCGGTAACAAGCTCCTGAATATTCATCATGAGTCCTCCGTCTCCGCAGAAGAGAATAACTGGCTTGTCGGTGATGCCGAAGGCTGCGCCGATGGCTGCGGGGAGGCCGTAACCCATGGTGCCGAGTCCGCCGCTGGTGATGATGGAGCGGGGATTGATGAAGGTGTAGAACTGCGATGTCCACATCTGGTGCTGCCCGACATCGGTGACTACAACGGCGTTGCCCTGGGTCTGTTTTGAAACTTCGTCAATCACAAATTCGGTTCTGAGCTTGTCGTCATTGGTTTCGTAGGTCAGCGGGCACTTCTGGCGCCACTCCTCAATCTGGGCAAGCCATGGTGTGCGATCTTCAGCGGTGCCAGTCGTCTCTTCGATGAGTGAGGTGAGGAAGTGTTTTGCATCGCCCACAATCGGCAGATCAACCTTGATGTTTTTGTCGACGTTGGTGGGGTCAATGTCGTTATGGATTTTGTATGCCTGTGTCGCAAAGGTTGCCGTTTTTCCGGTAACCCGGTCGTCGAAGCGTGCACCGACGGCGATGAGGAGGTCACAGGCGTTGACGGCCTGGTTTGCCCAGTAGGTGCCGTGCATACCGAGCATTCCCATGCTGAGCGGATGGTTGCCCGCAAAGGCGCCAAGTCCCTGAAGGGTCATGGTGACCGGTATGTTCTGCTTTATGGCGAAGGCGCGGAGCTCTTCGGATGCCTCTGCACTGATGACCCCGCCTCCGATGTAGAGGAGGGGGCGTTTTGCTTCTGCAATTTTATGCGCGGCCTTTTGTACCTGGTTGATGTGACATTTGAGGGTTGGTTTGAATCCCCGGATTTCAACCATTTCGGGCCACTGAAAGAGGCAGGAGGCGTTGAGAATATCTTTGGGCATGTCCACAAGTACCGGTCCGGGTCGACCGTTTGTTGCAAGGAAAAATGCCTTGCGGATGGTTGTGGCAAGCTCCTTGACATCCTTGACCAGAAAGTTATGCTTGGTTATGGGCCGGGTGATTCCGACAATGTCGGCCTCCTGAAAGGCGTCGTTGCCAATCAGTGAGCTGGGCACCTGTCCGGTAAAGACAACCATTGGAGAGGAGTCCATGTAGGCGTTGGCAATGCCGGTGACGGTGTTGGTTGCTCCGGGGCCGGAGGTGACCAGTACAACGCCGGGTTTTCCTGTGGCGCGGGCGTACCCTTCGGCCATGTGGGTTGCGCCCTGTTCGTGACGGACAAGGATGTGCTGAATGTCTTCGACGTCGTAGAGTGTTTCGTAGACTTTCAGCAGCGATCCGCCGGGATAGCCGAAAATATATTCAACGTTTTCACGCCGCAGACATTCAAAAAATATCTCTGAGCCATTGAGTGTTTGACCTGATGCATGCATAACTATATTATTTATTTTCAAGAGAAACAGGGTTTTTCAGGATTGCGCCGGTATTGGCCGAGGTGACCATTTGCGCATACCTTGCCAGATATCCTTTTTTTATTTTTGGTTCAAATGGTTTCAGCAGTGCCAGCCTCTCATTGATGATTGCGTCGGTGAGGTTGACCGAGATGCTTCTGCCGGGAATATCAATGGTGATTGAGTCGCCGTTTTGCAGGGCGGCAATCGGGCCGCGCTCGGCAGCTTCGGGGGAGATGTGGCCGATGCAGGCGCCTCGTGATCCTCCGGAGAATCGTCCGTCGGTTATGAGTGCAACCGACTCGCCGAGACCTCTGCCCATGATGGCGCTGGTGGGGGAGAGCATCTCCGGCATTCCGGGGCCTCCTTTTGGTCCTTCGTAGCGGATGACCACCACATCGCCCGGTTTGACATCATCATCCATAATGCCTTTGATGGCATCATCCTGGCAGTCGTAAATTTTTGCCGGGCCGGTGTGTTGCATCATTTCCGGGGCTACGGCGCCGGTTTTGACCACGGCTCCCTGCGGAGCAAGATTTCCGAAAAGGACGGCGAGGCCGCCTGTAGCCGAGTATGGTTCTTCAACGCTTCTGATGACCGAGCGGTCGAGAACTTCGGCTTCGGCAATATTTTCGCCAAGTGTTTTGCCGGTTACGGTGAGGGCGGAGAGGTCAAGAAGCCCCTCAATCTGGCTGAGCTCGTACAAAATGGCCGATACGCCGCCAGCGCGGTCTACATCTTCGATATGAACGGCCATGGTAGCGGGGCTCACCTTGCAGATATAGGGTGTTCTGGCCGAAAGGGCGTTCAGTTCTGAAAAATCGAAGTCAAGTTCAGCTTCGTTGGCGATGGCGAGTGTGTGCAGGATGGTGTTGGTGCTACCGCCCATTGCAAAATCGAGGGCAAAAGCGTTGAGCAGCGAACTGCGGGTGAGAATGTCGCGTGGTTTAATATCCCGTTTTACCAGATCGATAATGCGGCGGGAGGCCTCTTTGACCAGCTCGTTGCGCCGGGGGTCGATGGCAAGAATGGTGCCGTTGCCGGGAAGGGCAAAGCCAAGTGCTTCGCTGAGGCAGTTCATTGAGTTAGCGGTGAACATGCCGGAACAGGAGCCGCAACCGGGGCAGGCGCTCTCTTCGATGGTGTCGAGCTCTTCATTGCTGATTTTTCCGGCGCTGTACTGGCCGACTGCTTCAAAGACGGAGATAAGGTCAACGGTTTTGCCCGCAGGGGTGTGGCCGGCTTTCATGGGGCCGCCAGAGACAAAGATGACCGGGATGTTGATGCGCAGTGCGGCCATCATCATGCCGGGGGTGATTTTGTCGCAGTTCGGAATGCAGACAAGTCCGTCGAGGCGGTGGGCTTCGGCGACGGTTTCGACACTGTCGGCAATGAGTTCACGGCTTGCAAGGGAGTAGCGCATGCCGATATGGCCCATCGCAATGCCGTCGCAGACGCCGATGGTATTGAATTCAAAGGGAACTCCTCCAGCCTTGCGAACCTCCTCTTTTGCGATGCGGCCCAGTTCCTGCAGGTGGGAGTGGCCGGGGATCAGTTCGTTATAGGAGTTGCAGATCCCGATAAAGGGCTTTTTGAAGTCACTATTGGAGACAATGGAGCCTGTGGCTTTAAGAAGGCTGCGGTGTGGTGCTTTTTCAAACCCTGTTTTAATGGTATCAGATCTCATGGCAGTAAATTTTTTGGCTGTTAAAAAGATATCTCCGGGGCTGCCGATCCCGAAGCCACAGTGAAGATAAGATTGAAAAAAGAAAAATGGACTTGGGAGCGGGTTTTCGTCTTATCTTACCGCAGTAACGGCTACGACCCCTGATTTGAGGGTGTTTGGCGTGCGCTTTGTTGCGGGTTTTTCACTGCCGCAGATGAAAAAAATGCCCTGTGAATTGAGTGCAGCCGTTGCCATTGAAAAGTTTTTTTCGGTGGTAAACGAAAATTCGACTCAAACTACATTTAAACTTTTATTAAAACAAACATTAAAAATGTTATAATCTGGTGGATATTTGCTGTTTATTCTGTACCGTTAGCGTTATACATTTTTAAGCAACCAGATTAACAATCTC
>CAIXCO010000244.1 GCA_903917955.1 uncultured Chlorobiaceae bacterium
CACTCTGCAACGGCTGCGGCGACTGTGAGGATCTCTGCAAACCGGGAGTCTTCAGCCTCGGTGAGCCCGAAGGAGTCAAACGGGCCAAAATGACCGTCGCCAACCCCTATAACTGTGTAGTGCAGTGCACCCGCTGCGAACCGGTCTGTCCTTCCGGAGCAATCAGCCTGCCCCTCAAGAAAGATTTTGACCAGTTTGTGGAGTATGTTGACTGACCGAAAGGTCGTCACGATCCCTGAACCCCATCAGATAGAGAATAGCATCAAGCCCAAGGGTTGAAATGGCCTGCATTGCACTTTCCCTAACCAACGGCCATCCTCAATTTCGAGCGTGTTGGCATAGCCATAGTAGATATTGGTTTTTTTTGCAGAGAGTAGCCAAAAGAGGTCAAGCCACCCGAAATGATGGCCCGGGTTGTACAGGTTTAATTTTCACCTCAGCCTGGATGACGAAGGCCCTTCGCTTGATTACAGCTCGCTTTATTGTCGCCGGATACTCCGAAAGAAGGTGTTCTTTTGTGGTAGTTGTCCGGTATTTATGAGTGTGTTTATTTGAAGTCATGATATTATTTCGTTATACTTTCAGTGAGTTGTTATAGGGGTAAAACGAGCGATCGAAAAATAAGATAGTGGCGGACTCTCGAATAGTTTTACTGCGGTCTGTAGATCCTCAGGCATTGCAACACGGCCCGAAATTACTGGAATTATTTCGGGAGGCTATGCGTGTTCGTCATTACAGCAACAGGACAGAGGATACCTACTGTGCTTGGGTCAAGCGTTATGTTCATTTTCACAACATGAGGCATCCAAAGGAGATGGGTGAACTGGAGATCAATGCGTTTTTAACCCATCTTGCCATGAAGGAAAAGGTCAGTGCATCAACGCAGAATCAGGCATTGAGCGCACTGTTATTTCTGTACAGGAATGTGATTGGCAAAGAAATTGGTGATCTTGGTCATGTCATCCGTGCCCGAAAACCAACTCATTTGCCCGTTGTATTAACACGAGAAGAGGTGAAAACTCTTCTTGCTCAGCTTACCAGCGACAAGTGGTTAATGGCATCACTTATGTATGGCGCAGGATTGAGACTGATGGAGTGTCTTCGCTTGCGCGTACAGGATATCGACTTTTCCCGCAATGAAATTATGGTTCGTGATGGCAAGGGAGCAAAAGACCGGATAACTATGCTGCCTGAATCACTGAAAAAGCCTCTCAGCGACCATCTGAAAAAGGTCAAGAGCATGCACGACAAAGATCTTGCTGAGGGCTGGGGGCGTGTACTTTTGCCAGGAGCCTTGGACCGCAAGTATCCCAACGCACCTGCAGAATGGCGATGGCAGTGGGTTTTTCCCCAGGAAAACCGGTGGGTGAACACAAAAACCGGCGAAGAGGGACGGCACCATATCGATGAGTCTCTGATTCAAAAGGCTGTCAAAGATGCAGCAATTCCAGATTTGGAAATGCAAAATAACATCTTATCAATTAATCCCAGCTATCAATTTTATCGCATATAGATTTCCATTACCACAAAAAAAGTGGTTATTCGGAGAGATTAATCGGAACATAAAAATGAAATA
>CAIXCO010000245.1 GCA_903917955.1 uncultured Chlorobiaceae bacterium
GGATCGAATAAAACAGCCGAGCAGTTGCTGCCACAGAAAGAGCGGGAAGAGCAGATAAGGCGTGCAGCTTATCTCCGTTGGGAAGCGAAGGGGAAAAAGGATGGTACTGATCAGGATGACTGGCATGAAGCTGAAGCCACATTGGACGAGAAAATTGAAGACTGAGTAAAAACAGCTTTTGCTCAACGCCGAAAGACTCACGCCTCGTGGGTCTTTCGGCGTTTTTGTTGGCATCACTCGATCTCTGTTTTTTCTGCTTGCACCTCCCGCTCCATTACCCTATACTTGTGGTTTCATTTTTTACCTCTAACCTCACCTCTCAATGGACGCATTCTGGCTTTCGCTTGTCATGATTTTTCTGGCTGAACTTGGAGATAAAACCCAGCTTGTCGCCCTGACACTTGCAACTTGTTATAATACCAGTGTTGTGTTATGGGGGATTTTTTGGGCAACCCTCGCCATTCATGTTTTTTCTGCAGGTATCGGCTGGTTTATCGGCGACAAACTACCTACAGAGTGGATTCAATTCGTGGCAGGTATAGCCTTTATTGCGTTTGGCTTCTGGACGCTTCGCGGTGATACGCTGGATGACGAAGGGAAAAGCTGCAAAACTGGCATACATCCCTTTTGGCTGATCTTTTCCACCTTCTTTATGGCTGAGCTTGGCGACAAAACCATGCTCTCGACTATTACCCTTGCCTCAACCCACCCTTTTCTGCCGGTCTGGATTGGCTCAACCATCGGGATGGTGCTTTCGGACGGGCTGGCAATTATTGCAGGAAAAATGCTCGGAGCACGACTCCCCGAAAACATCATCAAAATCGGGGCAGCTGTCATATTTTTTCTCTTCGGTATCTTCAGCATGTACCAGGGCGGTTCGGGATTTGCGCTCTCAATATGGGGAGCTGCCGTAGCACTTATTACCCTGACGGGGTACATCTTTTTGCGAAAGCCAAAAGTCTGACACCTCTCTTTCCGCAGCGGGGTACTCCTACATCCCCGCTGGGCGTGCTGACGGCCTGTTGAAGAGATACACTGCCGCACCTGCGATCATCATGACAAAACAGAGCACCTGACCCATCGAAAAATCCAGGAACACAAAGCCGAGCTGGGCGTCAGGTTCACGAACGTATTCAATAAAAAAGCGGAAAAATCCGTACCCGAAAAGGTAGGCAGCCGAAAGAAATCCCGGAAAAGCGGATTTTTTGCGCAAAAGCCAGAGGAGAAGAAAAAGCACAATCCCTTCGAAAAATGCTTCATAGAGCTGTGAAGGGTGGCGAAGCTGCCAGGTTGGAGCAAGCGGGAAATACATGCCAAATGCTGAATCGGTCACTCTTCCGAAGAGTTCGCCATTGATGAAGTTACCAAGACGGCCGAAGGTATAACCAAGAGGTATGGCCGGAATAAAAAGGTCAAATGTTTCAAAAAAACCTCTTTTCTGTGATTTCCTAAAAAACAGAAGGGAAATAATGACCCCAATCACCCCTCCGTGATAGGACATGCCGGTAATGCCCGCAAACCGGCATCCTCCAGGAGTAGAGACAAAGGGAAGAAGCGTACCGAGAGGATCGGCAAGAAAAGAGCCCATTCCATAGAAAAGGATATAACCCAGTCGGCCACCCAGCACCACACCTACCATGGACCAGGTCAAACCATCGCCGACAAAGGATTTTTCAAAAGGGAGCTTTTCACTCTCAATGCGATAACGGCATAGCAGATAGACGACTCCGAAGGCAATGACATACATCATGCCATACCATCGAATGGCAAATGTACCGGCAGAAAAGATCACAGGATTCATCTGTGAGGGCAACGACTGCCACCAATATAAAAAATCAGTCATAACGATTGTTTATTTTTTGAAAAAATTGGAACAAATAAATATTTAGTTAACTTAAAATCTTGCACTATTCTGTGCAGTGTTTCTACCCATTAACATACAAAATCCGATAGTATGGCTAAGATACTTGAAGGGCCAGCCATGAAACTATTCAACAAATGGGGCATTCCTGTGCCAAATTATGTTGTGATCATGGATCCCGACCGCCTTGCGCAACTTGGGGAAGCTAATAAATGGTTGAGAGAATCAAAACTCGTTGTTAAAGCTCATGAAGCTATCGGTGGGCGATTCAAGCTCGGACTGGTCAAGCTTGGGCTAAATCTTGACGAGGCTTATGAAGCAGCAAAAGAGATGATTGGACGTGAGATCGGTACATCAGTCGTTCATCAGGTTATTGTTGCCGAGATGCTTGACCATGATGAAGAGTATTATCTCTCCATTGCCGGTAACCGCGACGGAAGTGAGTTACTCCTTTCCAACAAGGGTGGAGTGGATATTGAAGAGAACTGGGATACCGTAAAACGGCTTTTCATTCCTCTTGATGAAACACCGACTCTTGAAACTATTACCGAAGCTGCTCTTGAAGCTGGTTTCACGGGTGAAATCGCTGAGCGTGTTGCTAAAATCGCATCACGACTTATTCTCTGTTTTGAAGATGAAGACGCTCAATCAATTGAGATCAATCCGCTTGTCATACGCAAGAGTGACATGCGCTTTGCAGCTCTTGACGCTGTCATGAATGTTGATTGGGATGCACGCTTCCGTCATGCTGACTGGGATTTTAAACCGGTTTCGGAAATTGGACGTTCCTATACTGAAGCTGAACAGCAGATAATGGATATCGATGCCCGAATCAAGGGATCGGTCAAGCTGGTTGAAGTTCCGGGTGGAGACATTGCACTGCTTACTGCTGGCGGTGGCGCATCGGTTTTTTATTCTGACGCTGTGGTCGCTAGAGGCGGTTGCATTGCCAATTACGCAGAATATTCCGGTGATCCTCCGGATTGGGCTGTAGAGGCTCTGACAGAGACCATTTGTAGACTGCCCAATATCAAACATATTATTGTCGGCGGCGCCATAGCCAATTTCACTGATGTCAAAGCAACCTTCAGCGGCATTATCAACGGATTCCGTGAGAGCAAATCGAAAGGGTTCCTTGAAAACGTGCAGATTTGGGTCAGACGCGGTGGACCGAATGAAAATCAGGGACTTGCCGCAATGAAAAAGCTGCAAGAAGAGGGATTCGACATTCACGTGTACGATCGCAGCATGCCTATGACCGATATTGTTGACCTTGCCCTGAATTCATAACAGCAAGGCGGTATCGCAGGAACCCCAAAGAGAAACTTCTAACTTATAAACCGTAAGAATCGTGAGTATTTTAGCAAATAAGGATACACGAGCGGTCATCATTGGCGGTATTGCTGGAGTGAATGCTGCAAGGCGGATGGCTCAGTTCGACTTTCTGATTAACCGGTCGCTGACGGTGCAGGCGTTTGTTTACCCGCCGGAAGAGGGCCAGCAGAAAGAGATTTACCGGGGAGGGGAGCTGAACAATGTTACAGTTTACTCCTCGCTCGCAAAAGCCCTTGAGGAGAACCCTCAAATAAATACAGCGCTTATCTATATTGGCGCATCCCGTGCATACCAGTCAGCAAAAGAGGCGCTTGATGCAAAAGGGATCAAGCTTGTGACCATGATTACCGAAGGGGTTCCGGAAAAAGATGCCAAACGACTGCGCAAGTATGCCATCGAGAAAGGCAAAATTTTCAACGGACCATCCTCGATTGGTATCATGTCGGCAGGTGAGTGTCGCCTTGGTGTTATTGGTGGAGAGTTCAAAAACCTGAAACTTTGTAACCTCTACCGTCCAGGTTCGTTTGGTGTCATCACCAAGTCAGGCGGACTTTCGAACGAAGCGATGTGGCTTTGTGCCCAGAACGGCAACGGAATCACTTCGGCTGTAGCCATTGGCGGCGACTCTTATCCAGGCACAGACTTCGTCACCTATCTCAATATGTTTGAAAACGATCCAGAGACCAAGGCTGTCGTTATCATTGGAGAGGTAGGCGGAACACTTGAAGAAGAGGCGGCAGAGTGGTTCGGCAAGGAGATTCGCCGTATCAAACTGATCGCATCAATCGGCGGTACATGCCAGGATGTTCTTCCCCAGGGAATGAAATTTGGCCATGCAGGCGCAAAAGAGGGTAAAAAGGGGCTTGGATCAGCACGCTCAAAAATCAATGCTCTCAGGGAAGCCGGAGCAGTTGTACCAGAGACCTTTGGTGGACTCAGCAAGGCAATCAAACAGGTCTATGAGGAGTTGCTCAAGAGCGGCGTCATAAAGCCGGAAGCGGAACTTGACGAAGCGCTCCTTCCAGCACTTCCTCCAAGTGTTCAGGAGGTCATGAAGCAGGGTGACGTTATCGTAGAACCCCTCATTCGTACCACCATTTCTGATGACCGTGGCGAAGAGCCCCGTTATGTTGGCTATGCCGCATCAGAACTGTGCGAGAAAGGATATGGTATCGAAGATGTTATCGGACTGCTGTGGAACAAGAAACTTCCATCAAGAGAGGAGTCTGAAATCATCAAACGCATTATCATGATTTCAGCCGACCACGGCCCGGCAGTCTCCGGCGCGTTCGGCTCCATTATTGCCGCATGTGCAGGAATCGACCTGCCACAGGCGGTCTCAGCAGGCATGACCATGATCGGACCACGATTCGGCGGCGCAGTCACCAATGCTGGAAAATATTTCAAATATGGTGTCAAGGAGTACCCGAACGACATCCCGGGATTTCTGAACTGGATGAAGCAGAATGTCGGCCCGGTTCCGGGCATCGGCCATAGGGTCAAGAGCGTCAAAAATCCGGATAAACGGGTAAAGTATCTGGTTGAATACGTTACAAAGCAGACGACGCTGCACACCCCATGCCTCGACTATGCACTGCAGGTCGAAAAAATTACCACAGCCAAAAAGGATAATCTTATCCTGAACGTAGACGGTACCATCGGCTGTGTTCTTGTTGATCTTGATTTCCCGGAATACTCGTTCAACGGCTTCTTCGTTCTGGCACGCACCATCGGCATGATTGGCCACTGGATCGATCAGAACAATCAGAATTCGCGACTTATCAGGCTCTACGACTATCTGATCAACTACGCAGTCAAGGAAGAGCGCGAAGTACCGGAAAAAAAGTAGTCCATTCATGATTCTCCGCCATTGAGCAACATGCTCACGGTATTAAAAAAGGCAGGAACCACAATTCCTGCCTTTTTTTTGTTTGACCTGAACGGGCATTAATTGTGAAATTGTTCAAAAAAATAACAATAGAATATTGTTTTTAAACAGGTTAGGTTATATTTCGAGCATAAGGATGCCGTCCACCAGAATCCGCATATTTAAGAAATAATTAATTCCATGCATTTTATGTTTGAAAACGGCCGGTAATTACGTTAAACTTGGAATAGAATTCAGTCAATGGTTGGCTGATCGCTATTCAAGTAATTTGTGCCTTGGTTACTTGCGGCTATCTCTCTCTATCAATGCACATGTACACTGAGATTAAAAATGAATATTTACATCGGTAATTTGGCTTATACTGTTTCTGAAGATGATCTTCGTGATGCTTTCTCCGAATTTGGTGAGGTTGCAAATGCGAGCATCATCAATGACAAGTTTTCAGGCCGCTCAAAAGGGTTTGGATTCGTTGAAATGCCTAAGGACAGTGAAGCTCGTGAAGCCATCGAATCAATGAACGGCAAAGATTTGAATGGCCGCACAGTAACGGTCAACGAAGCAAAACCTCGCGAGGAGAGACCACGCGAAGAAAGATCACCAAGAAGAGATCGCTACTAAGCTTTTCGGCTATTTTTACCAAAACCCGGACAGGACGCGAGTTCTGTCCGGGTTTCTTGTTTAAACAAAGGAGCTTGTATGGAAACCATCCCCAAACAACCGGATACAACCCCAACCGCCGAAGTGCCAAACAATTATTTCCGATTCCATTTTCCGCACATCCATCTTGGATCAGTCTTTGGTGATGACTGGTTCTCTCTCAAGGCAGAGGCTTTTGCCCGCTTTTTCGGGACTCCGGTATTTCTTGTTGGCCAGACGGTTATCGTTGCCATCTGGATCATCCTGAATGCCACAGAAGTTACCCATTTCGACATCTATCCCTTTATCCTGCTCAATTTAGCCTTTAGTCTTCAGGCAGCCTACGCAGCTCCACTGATACTCCTTGCACAGACTCGACAGGCCGACCGCGACAAGGCACATGCCGATGCCGATGCGCAGCACCGCGAAGCCCTCGCCAAAGCAAGCGAACAGCGCCAGACCTTTGCGGTTCAGCAGTCAGAGCAACTCCTCGTCTTGCTTCAGCAGAACACACAATTGACAGAACTGGTCAAAGAACTCAGTCAGCGTATTGAAGCACTGACCAGCGATATGCACAGCAAATTTGTTGATGACAGCGCGCAGTGATACTTGCTTTTTCAACTCAAATAATACCGAGATGATTGATGCTCATCTACCAGCCATTCTGAAGCAGTGGCCAGAGGTTGTTGCAGTTTATCTTTTTGGAAGTTATGCCACTGAGGATGAGAGAGGGGAGAGTGACGTCGATCTTGCCCTCATGTTTTTATATTGGAATAACGTCACAAGCATAGATTGCCATCCGAAAAGCCTTTTGAAGAGGATTACATGCGCCAAGATGCCATTACCCTGAATCTGCAACGGGCTTGCGAACAATTCATTTTGCGATCCTTGCAGAGAGAGGTGTTATTGATCGTCCGCTTGCCAAAAACCTTCAAGGTATGGTTGAATTTCGCAACACACTGGTTCATCAATAAGCGATTCACAAGAACTGATTCCGTAATAAACAAAGGGCAGACATCAAGGAATCAGGCTTGGATGACTAGAGATTACGGAGCTACTTGTTATTGACCGCTTACCAGAGCGTAAATCTTAGTATTGTCATTGCTGTAATTGAGCAACATCTTGACGATCTGGATTACCTTCACCAACGCGATGATGAACTATCGAAAGCAATCAACCTGATGAGCCATGCCTGACATAAATAACAATACCTATAAATAATTTAAAAAAGCTTTTTGTGTCATTTACTTTACATAACTAATATTATACAACAA
>CAIXCO010000246.1 GCA_903917955.1 uncultured Chlorobiaceae bacterium
AAAAGCATAACAATTTAGGCAAAAACAGATAATAGCCTGAAGAGTTGACGATAAAGGCAACGAAAACCTAAAAAAGTACGAAAATGAGAAAAGTAGCTATTTACGGAAAGGGTGGCATCGGCAAGTCAACCACGACACAGAACACGGTTGCCGGTCTTGCAGAAATGGGCAAGAAAATCATGGTTATTGGTTGTGACCCCAAGGCTGACTCAACACGCCTGCTCCTTGGTGGCTTGCAGCAGAAGACAGTGCTCGACACCCTTCGCGAGGAAGGTGAAGAGGTTGAACTTGAAGATATCATCAAAGCGGGCTACAGAAACACCCGTTGTACCGAATCCGGTGGTCCTGAGCCAGGCGTCGGTTGCGCAGGTCGCGGTATCATTACCTCGGTCAACCTGCTCGAACAGCTTGGTGCTTTTGATGAGGAATGGGAGCTCGACTATGTTTTTTACGATGTACTTGGTGACGTTGTCTGCGGTGGATTCGCCATGCCGATTCGTGACGGTAAGGCTGAAGAGATCTACATCGTTTGTTCGGGCGAGATGATGGCGATGTACGCTGCCAACAACATCTGCAAGGGTATTCTGAAATATGCTGATACCGGTGGTGTCCGTCTTGGTGGCCTTATCTGCAACAGCCGTAACGTTGATAACGAGCGCCAGATGATTGAGGAGCTTGCCAAGAAGATCGGTACGCAGATGATCCACTTTGTGCCGCGCAACAACTTTGTGCAGCGTGCCGAGATCAACCGGAAAACCGTTATCGAGTACGATCCGACCCATGAGCAGGCTGACGAGTATCGCGCTCTTGCACAGAAAATTAACGATAACAAGATGTTTGTCATCCCCAAGCCGCTTGAAATCGAAGAACTTGAAACCCTTCTCATTGAATTTGGTATCGCTAACTAAAAAACGGAGTACACGCACATGTTAATGATCAGAACAATCGTCAGGCCGGAAAAGGTTTATGATGTCATGCAGGGACTGCTCGATGCTGGATTCCCTGCTGTAACGAAAATCTCGGTTGTCGGACGAGGCAAGCAGCGCGGTTTGCGCGTTGGCGATGTGGTCTATGACGAAATCCCCAAAGAGATGCTCTTTGTTGTGGTGCCCGATAATGACAAGGATTTTGTGATACGAGCCATTATGGAGAATGCAAAGTCAGGTTCGGAAGGAAAGTTCGGTGACGGAAAGATCTTTATTTCAGGCGTCGAGGAGGTTTACACCATAAGCACCGGCGAAAAAGAAACTGATCCAATGCTTGCGTCAGCAAAGGAGGCTTAAATGAAAGAGATTATTTCAGTCATACGGATCAACAAGGTGAATGCAACGAAGAAAGCGCTGATTGAAGCAGGTATTCCGGCATTCACCGCGACCGGAAGGGTGATGGGTCGCGGCAAGGGCGTGGTTCATTATGATATTCTCAATGGCGCTGCTGAAGGTCACCCCGAAGCCATTGCCCAGCTTGGCAATGCTCCGAGACTTGTGGCCAAAAGGATTCTGACGGTGGTTGTTCCTGATGAGTTGTGCAAAACAGCTATCGACACCATCATCAAGGCAAACCAGACAGGTAAACCCGGTGATGGCAAGATTTTTGTGACACCGATTCTTGAGACCATAAGGGTCAGAACCAGCGAAAAGGGTGATGAAGCGCTGAACTAACAGAGCAATATTTAAAAGGTGTAAACGGAGAGAGCTACATGGAGGCGAACATACATTTTCCCGATCCTTCCAAAGTGAGGGAGGAGCTGATACAAAAATACCCGGCCAAGGTTGCAAAAAAACGGGCCAAGTCGATCATTGTCAACGATCCGCAAATCATTCCTGAAGTACAGGCCAACGTGCGTACCGTGCCTGGCATCATCACTCAGCGCGGTTGCTCTTATGCTGGATGTAAAGGTGTGGTGCTCGGCCCTACCCGTGATATCGTCAACATTGTGCACGGTCCGATCGGTTGCAGCTTTTATGCCTGGTTGACCCGCCGTAACCAGACGAGAACCGAGTCGCTGATGGATGCAAACTATATCCCCTACTGCTTCTCGACCGACATGCAGGAGGAGAATGTGGTCTTCGGCGGTGAAAAGAAGCTGAAAGTGGCCATTCAGGAGGCTTATGACCTTTTTCATCCCAAGTCGATTGCCATCTTCTCAACCTGTCCGGTTGGTCTGATTGGTGATGACGTTCATGCCGCATCAAAAGAGATGCGTGAAAAGTTCGGTGACTGCAACGTCTTTGGTTTCAGTTGCGAAGGGTACAGGGGCGTGAGCCAGTCGGCTGGTCACCACATTGCCAACAACGGTGTGTTCAAGCACATGGTTGGTCGCGACAATACCCCAAGCGTTGGCAAGTACAAGCTGAACCTGCTTGGTGAATACAACATCGGCGGCGATGCTTTTGAGATTGAACGCATTTTTGAGAAATGTGGCATTACGCTGGTAGCCTCCTTCAGCGGCAACTCGACAGTCAGCCAGATTGAAAATGCCCACACCGCTGATTTGAACGTGATTCTCTGTCACCGTTCAATCAACTATATGGGTGACATGATGGAGACAAAGTACGGTATTCCGTGGATGAAGGTGAACTTTGTCGGGGCTGAATCGACCGCAAAGTCGCTGCGCAAAATTGCTGAATATTTTGGCGACGAGGAGCTGAAGGCCAGGGTTGAAGAGGTGATTGCCGAGGAGGCTCCAAAGGTGCAGGCGGTAATTGATGAGATTATGCCGAGAACCAAGGGCAAGACTGCCATGCTTTTTGTCGGCGGTTCACGTGCCCATCACTACCAGGATCTCTTTGCCGAGCTTGGGATGACAACGGTGGCTGCAGGATACGAATTTGCTCACCGCGATGACTATGAAGGGCGTCACGTCCTGCCAAGCATCAAGATTGATGCCGACAGCAAGAACATTGAAGAGCTGAAAGTGGTCGCTGATCCGGAACTCTACAATCCGAGAAAAACCGAGGCTGAGCTTGAGGCACTGAAGGAGAAGGGGCTTGAGATCAATGGCTATGAGGGAATGATGAAGCAGATGACCAAGAAGTCGCTCGTTGTTGATGATTTGAGCCACTATGAGTCAGAAAAGCTGATCGAGATCTATAAACCGGATATTTTTTGCGCCGGTATCAAGGAGAAGTATGTGGTACAAAAGATGGGTATTCCGCTCAAACAGCTTCACAGCTACGACTACGGCGGCCCCTACACTGGCTTTGAGGGTGCAGTAAACTTCTACAAAGATATCGACCGTATGGTGAACAACCCGGTCTGGAAGCTGATCAAGGCTCCGTGGGAAAAAGCCGGAAACGGTGCAGGACTTTCAGCCAGTTACGTGACACAGTAATGAGGGAAAACGGAGACTATTAAATTATGCTATTACGACACACATCAAAAGAGGTTAAAGAGCGTGAAGGGCTGACCATCAACCCGGCAAAAACCTGCCAGCCGATCGGTGCCATGTATGCGGCGCTCGGTATTCATGGCTGTCTGCCTCACAGCCACGGCTCTCAGGGGTGCTGCTCCTATCATCGCAGCACCTTGACCCGCCATTACAAAGAGCCTGTTATGGCGGCAACAAGTTCGTTCACTGAAGGTGCCTCAGTTTTCGGCGGCCAGGCAAACCTGCTTGCAGCCATCGAAACCATCTTTTCGGTCTATGAGCCTGATATCATTGCGGTGCACTCGACCTGCCTCTCTGAAACGATTGGTGATGATTTGCAGCAGATCACGAGGAAAGCAAAGGATGACGGCAAGGTGCCAGAAGGAAAGTATGTCATTTTTGCCAGCACACCGAGCTTTATCGGGTCGCACGTTACCGGCTATGCCAACATGGTCACGGGTATTGCTACCCAGTTTGCGGTTTCAACCGGCGTGAAAAAGAACCAGCACAACATTATTGCGGGCTGGATGGAGCCTTCCGATATGCGCGAAATCAAGCGGCTGTCGAAAGAGCTGGGCGTCAAGATTGTGCTTTTCCCCGACACCTCGGATGTACTCGATGCTCCGCAGACCGGCAAGCACGTCTTCTATCCCAAGGGAGGAACGACAGTAGCAGAGCTGCAGAGCGCTGGCGACAGCCTCTCTTCACTTGCTCTTGGCTCAATCAGTGCTGAGCCTGCGGCAATCGCTCTCGAAAAGAGCTGCAAGGTGCCCTTTGAAACGCTCGACATCCCGATCGGCCTCACCGCAACTGACCGCTTCATCATGGCGCTCAGCAAGGTTGTTGGTGTAGCAGTGCCCGATGAGATTACGGCTGAGAGGGGACGTCTGGTTGATGTGATGGCCGATATGGAACAGTATCTCTACGGCAAAAGGGTGGCACTCTTCGGTGATCCGGATCAGCTTCTTCCGCTTACCGAGTTCCTGCTCGACTTGAACATGAAACCGGTTCACATCGTCAGCGGGACACCTGGGCAGCGCTTTGAAAAACAGATGCGCAAGCTTCTTGAAGCACGTTCACCGGAAACAAACTTCCGCAACGGGCTTCAAGCCGACATGTTTTTGCTGCACCAGTGGATGAAGAATGAGCCGGTTGACCTTCTGATTGGTAACACCTACGGCAAGTACATGGCGCGTGACGAAGATGTTCCGTTTATTCGCTTCGGCTTCCCGATTCTTGACCGCATCGGCCACAGCTACTTCCCGAATGTCGGGTACAGCGGAAGCTTGAGACTCCTTGAAAAGATCCTCAACGCCATTATGGATCGCCAGGATCGTGACGCTCTCGAAGAAAAGTTCGAATTAGTCATGTAAGAAGAACAGAGACATGGCGCCCCTCCAGCCCCGAAGGGGCGCCATACACGAACACAGGGTGAAGCCCTGTAAGCCAGACACATCAGGGTGAAGCCCTGTAAGCCAGAAGCCCCGAAGGGGCGCCATAAAATACCCCAGGGTGAAGCCCTGGAGAAGGAATAACCTAAAGCCCCAGCAGCTATGGAACAGATCACGATTCTCGAAGGACGGCAGAAGCAGATCTTCGAAAAGAAAAAAGGGGTGGCGCAACCCGATATCGCCTGCGACACTTCAAGCCTTTCGGGGTCGGTGAGCCAGCGTGCCTGCGTCTTCTGCGGTTCCCGGGTGGTACTCTATCCCATAGCCGATGCCATTCATGTTGTTCATGGTCCAATCGGATGTGCCGCTTATACGTGGGACATCCGGGGGGCTGTCTCTTCGGGCCCTGAACTGCACCGGTTAAGCTTTTCGACCGATTTGCAGGAGATGGATGTCATTTACGGTGGTGAAAAAAAGCTCTACCACTCACTCATTGAGCTGATTGAGCAGTACAAGCCAAAAGCGGCCTTTATCTACTCGACCTGCATTGTCGGCCTTATCGGTGACGATATTGATGCCGTCTGCAAAAAAGTGGCCAAAGAGAGCGGAATTCCGGTACTGCCGGTTCATTCCGAAGGGTTCAAGGGTACCAAAAAGGATGGCTACAAGGCCGCCTGCCACGCCCTGATGAAGCTGATCGGTACCGGCTCGACCGAAGAGATCAGCAAGTACAGTATCAACATCCTTGGCGAATTCAACCTTGCCGGGGAGGCGTGGATTATCAGGAAGTATTATGAAAAGATGGGCATTGAGGTTGTCGCAACCCTGACCGGTGACGGACGTATTGATGCGGTACGCCGGGCACACGGAGCAACCCTCAACGTTGTGCAGTGCTCAGGCTCAATGACCTGGCTTGCCAAAGAGATGGAGGCGAAATATGGAATCCCCTATATCCGGGTCTCCTACTTCGGTATTGAGGATATGTCGAAATCGCTCTACGATGTCGCGAAATATTTTCCCGACCGCCCTGACATTATGGAGGCGGCTAAAGCGGTGGTGAGTGAGGAGGTAAAGAGCCTCTATCCTTCACTGCAAAAGTTCAAAAAAGCGCTGACGGGCAAGAAAGCGGCCATCTATGTTGGTGGCGCATTCAAAACATTTTCGCTCATCAAGGCGCTGCGTTCCATCGGCATGTCGGTCGTGCTTGCCGGTTCTCAGACAGGTGACAAGAATGATTATGCACGACTGAAAGAGATGTGTGACGAAGGGACGGTGATTGTCGACGACTCCAACCCCGTTGAGCTTTCGAAATTTATTCTTGAAAAAGAGGCTGACCTGCTTATCGGAGGGGTCAAGGAGCGCCCGATAGCCTTCAAGCTCGGTATCGGATTCTGCGATCACAACCATGAGAGAAAGATCCCTCTGGCCGGATTTGAGGGTATGTATAATTTTGCACTGGAGGTCTATCAATCGGTCATGAGCCCGGTATGGCAGTTTGCTCCGCGAAAAGGAGGTATCCTATGAAACACGCAAAAACAGCAACACAGAACGCCTGCAAGCTCTGCAACCCGCTTGGCGCATGCCTTGCCTTCCGTGGAATTGAGAACTGCGTACCGTTCCTGCACGGTTCACAGGGGTGCGCGACCTATATCCGTCGTTACCTGATCAGCCATTATAAAGAGCCGATCGATATCGCCTCATCAAACTTCCATGAAGAGAGCGCGGTCTTCGGCGGCAGCCATAACCTGAAAATCGGACTGAAAAACGTCTCCGATCAATACAAACCGGAGGTTATCGGGGTGGCGACCACCTGCTTGAGCGAGACCATCGGCGATGATGTACCCGGCATTTTGCGGGAGTATAAAAAGGAGTTCAAGAACGGCTCACCGATGCCGATTTTGATTCATGCCTCGACGCCAAGCTATCAGGGCAGCCACATTGACGGCTTTCATGCCGCAGTACGGGCGACTGTCAAAACATTGGCCGAAAAGGGAGAGCCACAGGAGCTGATCAACCTCTTTCCGAACATGGTTTCGCCAGCCGACCTGCGCTACCTCAAAGAGATTTTCAGTGATTTCAAGGCTCCGTTGCTACTGCTGCCCGACTACTCCCAGACGATGGATGGCGGCCCGTGGGGTGAATACCACCGCATACCACCGGGCGGCACTCCGGCAAGCGCCATTGTACGGGCGGGCAGCGCAAAAGCGAGCATTGAGTTTGGCTCAACGCTTGAAGCGGCAAAATCGGCGGCAGGTTATCTCGATGATGCCTTTGGCATACCGCGTCATCACCTCTCGCTGCCCATCGGCATCAAGGAGAGCGACCGCTTTTTCAGCCTGCTCGAAACGCTGACAGGCCATGCGCGGCCCGAAAAATATGAGGATGAACGGCGCCGTCTGGTTGACGCCTACGCGGACGGCCATAAATATGTTTTTGAAAAAAAGGTAATCCTCTATGGCGAGGAGGATCTGGTGGTGGCCATGACCGCATTTCTCAGTGAAATCGGCATGACTCCTGTGCTCTGCGCCTCAGGAGGAAAAAGCGGTCTCCTGAAAAGAAGGATTAAGGAGCTTGTGCCAGAGATGGATGAGCTCGGTATCAAGGTGCGTGAGGGTGTTGACTTTGTTGATATCGAGGATGAGGCCAAAGTGCTGCAACCCGATTTTCTTATCGGCAACAGCAAGGGGTATACCATGTCGCGAAAAAACGATATACCGCTGCTCCGACTCGGCTTCCCCATTCACGACCGGTTCGGGGGGCAGAGAATGCACCATCTTGGCTACCGTGGTACCCAGGAACTCTTTGACCGGATCGTCAACACCGTTATCGAACAGCGGCAGAATGCTTCATCAATCGGCTATACTTATATGTAAAGGGAGGATATCATGACACTGAACATAGCAAACCACCCCTGTTTCAACGATGCGTCGCGCCATAAATTCGGGCGTATTCACCTCCCTGTTGCGCCAAAATGCAATATCCAGTGCAACTATTGCAGTCGTAAATTTGACTGCATGAACGAGAACCGCCCTGGCGTTACGAGCAAGGTACTCTCGCCACAGCAGGCACTCTACTATCTGGATCAGGCCATGGTGCTCTCTCCAAACATTGCCGTTGTGGGTATTGCCGGCCCCGGGGATCCCTTTGCCAACCCGGATGAAACGATGGAGACGCTGAGGCTGGTGCGTGAAAAATATCCCGAGATGCTGCTCTGCGTGGCAACCAACGGGCTCGACCTGCTGCCCTGGATTGACGAGCTTGCCCGACTGCAGGTGAGCCATGTCACCATCACCATCAACGCCATTGATCCGGAAGTGGGCGCGGAGGTCTACGCATGGGTCCGCTATAAAAAGAAGATGTACCGTGACATTGATGCCGCCAGACTCCTGATCAAGAACCAGCTTGAGTCACTCAAAAAGCTCAAGGAGGCTGGTGTCACCGCCAAAGTGAACTCGATAATCATTCCGGGCATCAACGATACGCACGTCATTGCGGTCGCCTCAAAAGTTGCGGAACTGGGAGCCGACATTCTGAACTGTCTCCCCTACTACAACACCAAGGAGACCCTCTTCGAAAACATAGCGGAGCCCTCAGTTGATATGGTGACCGAAATACAGAGGGCGACAAGCGAATTTTTGCCGCAGATGAAACATTGCGCCCGCTGCCGCGCCGATGCAGTCGGTATTATCGGTGAAATCAACACCGAAGAGATGATGCAGAAGCTTGCCGAAGCGGCCGCAATGCCCAAAAATCCTGCTGAGTCGAGACCCTATATAGCCGTCAGCAGTATAGAGGGGGTGCTTATCAACCAGCACCTTGGAGAGGCTGACCGATTTCTGGTGTACGGCTTGAGCGCTTCAGGCGAATGCGTGCTGATTGATTCAAGAACAGCACCTCCCGCTGGTGGAGGCCGGGAGCGGTGGGAAGCACTGGCCGATACCCTGAATGATTGCCGGGCACTGCTTGTCAACGGAGCAGGCGACTCCCCGAAAAAAGTGATGACGGCCAAAGGAATTGACGTTATGGTGCTTGAGGGGGTCATTGAAGAGGCTCTCTACGGGGTTTTTAACGGCCAGGATCTGAAACATCTGATGAAAAGCAGCCAGATCCACGCCTGCGGATCGAGTTGCAGCGGCACCGGGGGTGGATGCGGGTAAGCTGACCAAGTAACCAAGTAATCAGTTATCAGTTATCAGTTATCAGTAGTCAGCACTGATAACTGATAACTGATAACACCTAACCAAAATCGAATCATGGACAAACCAAAACATCACATTCTTGTTTGCGCAAGTTTCCGTGCGCAGGGCACACCACAGGGAATCTGTCATAAAAAGGAGTCACTCAGTCTGATTCCCTACATCGAGAGCGAGCTTTCCGATCGGGGCATGAGTGATGTCACCGTCTCGGCAACAGGGTGCCTCAATCTCTGCGAGAAAGGGCCGGTTTTGGTAATCTATCCCGAAAACTTCTGGTACGGCGAAATCGACAGTGAGGACAAAATCGACGAAATTCTTGATGCTCTTGAAGAGGGCGAAGCGTGCGAAGAGCACTTGATAAACTGAGCAAAACTGCCCGGCGTTTTTCAGACGCCGGGTTTTTTATTCAAATGGAGGTCTGCCAGCGCCCCGCCGACAGGCACAACTACGGGTCCCCGGTTGTTGATTCAGGATGGGAAACGGAAGAATCGGGCGACTTTCTGACCTGCCTGGATTTAGGCTTTGGATCGGAGGCAAGAATCAACAATGCTCCTATGGGTGGAGTTAAAAAAAAAGAGCAAAAAAAATACCCCCAAAAACCAAATTTTCTGTTTACGCCAACGAAAGCTATCAGAAGACAGAGAGCCATGTACAACAGGGTAATAGTCATAAGACATTCCTTCACTCTTAAATTCACTGCACCTAAAACCAATCCTCCCCCATGCCGAAATCCGGACGCAAGAACCGACCCATGAACGCAACGCCCTGAGCGCTCTCAGACAAATCCTCCCATACCGACACCATGATGCAATAACCGCTAACTGACACCTGTGACTCCATGAAAAGAAAAACTGGAATAGTGCAAAAAACGTCGAATCTTTCTGCGCTCCTTTGAAGTCACCACTGGCTATCTGCACCTATCAGTTGGCTGTGCTTGCACCCTCATCTTTTTTTAAATCAGCGGCAACCTTTTTCCCTTTGTCAAACTGCTCTGCGAAATAGGACTTGACCTTTGATGGATCAAGATCAAGAAATGTACCACCAGATTCAAAATGCTGTACGAACACTTTGTGTACGGCATAGGTGGAAGCCCCGGAAATAACCGGCATGGTAATTGCACCGGTAGTCTGGCCAATCAAGGGAATACATTTTATCAAACTCGACAGGGCACCTCCCAATGCTACGGGAAGAAAACCTCCCAGCAACGTCGTAATAACAGATTTGCCAACATCACGCCTGAATGGAACGCCATACTCCGCCGAAACTGTCCTGATCATATCAAGCTGAATGCCAATTAGTGCTACAAAATCAATAAGGGGTAAAGGAAAAAGCCCAACCCCCATGGCTGCAAGAATGTGGTTTCTTGCATGTCTTTCAACGCGCCGATCGCGATCAAGTGTATCGTTGACACTTTCGCCGACCACTTCAACAGTGGTATTTGCTGTTTCGTTTTCCATAATTGTGATCTCCGTTCATAAATGGCTGAAAAATTAACAATTTCACCAACTACTTATACTCAAAATATACGATATAAATAATATGCAAGAAAGCCGCACAAGCAACAAAAAAAATCCTATTGAATCAGTACTGGCCTTCCATGCCGAATTACATAGAGAAACAGGGGTTTATCTTCAAGATTGCCTGCGCGATCAAACTTGTATCTGCCGTTGGCACCATTAAACGCATCTGAATAGCGGATAGCATAAGAGAGATCAAGAGGGTTACGCGACCCTGTGGACTTGATTGCTCTTGCAAGAATGTAGAGTGCATCGTAGCTTTGCGCGGCCCATGTATCGGGATACCTGCCGTAGCGGGCAAAAAATTTATTTACGAACAACTGATTTTCAGGGCTCAATGAACGGGAATTGTAAAGTTGAAAAAACATGGCGCCCTCATAGGCTGAACCTGCATGGGCACGCATTTGCGGAGTATTTGCGAACGCGCCGAATATGGGAGTTTTTAATCCTACCTTGCGTGCCTGTCGTAAAAAATCCCCGGCAACCGGTTCAAGTCCACTGAAAAAGATCAGATCAGCATCAACCATTTTCAGTTCATTGACCAGCAAACGGAAATCAAAATTTTTACGGGAGTAAGAGGATTGATAGACCGCACTGATATTGTATTGATCAAGACCCACTTGATACTGATAGGCCAGATCCTCCCCATAGGCATCCTCCTCCCAGATCACAACGATTTTTCGAAAACCGCGCTCTGCCGTTATTTTGGCAAGTCTCATTGCAATCCGGTCACTTGACAGAACGGTGCGATTGATATAGTTGAAGCCATGAGAGGTCATATCAGTATTATTTGCCCCAATCAAAAGATGCAGCAAGCGACTTGACTCAAAAATTGAGGAGGCCTGAATGGCCGGTCCGTCATCATAGTACCCTATGACTGCACTCATCTCTGCTGTATCGGCGAACTCCCTCGCTATACGTTTCTGCTTGTTGGCGTCAAAGCCGTCATCCCGTTTAATCAGGCGAAGAGTATAGCCACCGGCAAGATTATGGGAATTGATATCATCGAGAGCCAATTGAAGACCATCGGCCATGCCGTCCTGATTGACCGAAAAGGGCCAGCAGATACCAACCACAACCTCTTTCGATGGTTTATTCAAAAGAGCAAACCTGCGTATTGCCTTGTCTTCATAAGAACGGAACTGTGGCAGCATGGCAAAAGCGAACAAAAGTGCTAGCGCCACAAAAAAAATATTTTTCTTCATCTCTCAATCCTTGCCTAAAATAATCGGCAGACCAGATTGGCCGGAGCCTATCACCACGACTTTAGCATTTGATGACTTGGCCAACTCTCCCGTTGCCCGAATGCCTTCCCATTTAAGAACAGAAGCGGTCAAGCTCTTGTTTATCGTCTCGTTGTACATCCGAATACCTTCAGATTCGATCTGCATACGTTCAGCCTCTTTTCTGGCAATCGAAAGACGGTAGACATATTCACCTTCACGCTG
Organism: uncultured Chlorobiaceae bacterium; assembly: GCA_903917955.1. Lineage (GTDB taxonomy): Bacteria > Bacteroidota > Chlorobiia > Chlorobiales > Chlorobiaceae > Chlorobium. The sequence continues at coordinate 11,923 of CAIXCO010000246.1, forward strand.
CTGCTGAACCATCTTTTCTTCAATCGCGAGAGAGATTCTGGCTGGAAGAGTGATGGATTCAATCGGTACATCATCAATTTTTATAAAACGTGCCGCAAGATGAAGCCTCGATTGCTCGCTGAAGAGCAACTGAATAGCCTTCTGTGAAGTGTAGATGTCCTCCGGCTTGTACTGACCGAAAAGGGTACGGATAACAGAACGCACATCGGGGCGAATCGCCACATTGACAAAATCGGGCCCGACGAATTGATGGAGCATTGGAAGTGTCGAGGTGTCGAGGTAATAACGCACGGTGTACTTTACCTTAACAGTGAGTCCATCAAAAGTCAAAACATCAATCGAATCACGGAACTGCTGTTTACGGACATTGTAGATATACATCTTGTTAAAGGGCAAAATCACATGTATCCCCTCAGGGTATACCGTATCAATCACAGTGCCCGCGCCAAAACGTCGCCATAAAACACCACGCTGTCCGGAGTGAATCGAGATTATGGTGCGATCAAAAAAGAAAAGCAGAACGAGAAGAAGCAGCAATCCCACCGAGATGAGTGGCATGGCATTGTGCCTGATAAACGATTTGCTGAAGGTGCCGAGAGTTGCAAGCCATTGACGAAGAAGTTTCATTACAGGAGTTCCTCATATTTCATGTAGCCAAATACTACTTCCGCAGAATATGTACATACAAGCATACACAAAACAAGCCTCATCAGATGTGTTACCTACGACTGAAGTTCGGCAACTTGATCCCGGTAAAGCTTTAACGATTCAGTATAAAGAAAAATAATTACAAATAAAATTCTCCACTTTCATTTGAATTACAATTATGTTACTTTGTGTTCAACGTGCGTAGCTTTTTATGCACTTGTCTTAACCGTACCGTCGTCGCTCAGACAAAATGGCAACGGGATATAACATAACCAATTGAACCCCTCGTTTATGCCCCCGGAAAAAAACGGATGCATTTCTTCCTGCAATTCCATCGAGTCCGCAGTGACTTCAAGAACGCAGTTCCTGTATATTTCACACAGACCTTCCTGCCCTGAATTGAAGGAATTTTTACCGCTGAAAATCGATAGCCGCCAGCTCGCAGATCTTGGTCTTGACTATGAGATTTCCCCGGAGGTTGCCTCCCAGCTTGTAATTGGTTCGGAATGGTTTACAAAACTCTACGAAAACAATAACCTGACTGCCGCTGACCATTACCAGGAATGCCTGACAGATAGTAACCAGTCTCTTGAGATTCACAACTATACCGGACTCTGTCCTACCAATGTTCTGGAGGTCTCTCCATCTGTCGGGTCGTGTGCAGTTGCATGCCAGTACTGCCTGGTGACTGATGGCAATCATGTAAAACCAATTACTGTCTTTACAAACTACGCAGAGCGATTGGCAAACTCTCTGGAGCACAATCGCCTGAAGCCCCTCTTTTACTACTTTTCACCAAAAACCGAGGCGTTTTCTGAACCACACCTTTTTAACGGTATAGCGCACGATATCCTGCGGACCTTTATACGCCATTTTCAGAAATATCCCGATTCTCCAGTGCGAATTTTTATCGCGACAAAGGCTGGTCCAAAGCACTTGCAGGTAGCTCACAAAGGGGACTCCCTTTTCTCTTTGATGAGCCAAATTGCCTCAAAAATTCAACTGAACGGCAGTATAGGCATTATGCCCCGTTACCTTCGTGAAGTGCTTGAACCAAATGCCGCATCAATTGAGGAACGCCTTGACGCACTGGTTCAATGCAGGGAACTCGGTTTATTTGCCGAGTCGGTTCTGTGTCAGCCTTTGATGCTCCCTTACCTGACCGATGAAAATATCGACCAGTACATGTCGCTTCTTGCATCCGCCGGTGTCCGCAACATTAAACCTGAATTTCTGACGACAGAAATACGCAACCTGGTTTTGCTCTCGCAATACATCAACCACTTTAATCCCGAGCTCATTGCGGAATTTTTCCGGCCATATCTGTCGTACGAGAATCAGAACCATATCAAACAGCGCTCAAGACTCGCTCCTGAACGCGCTGTTTGTGTTGAGTATCTCGAGAAGATTCGGAATTCGACGGAGAAGTATGGTATAACAATCAGTATCTGCAACTGGGTAAAAAAAGAGCTGAGTACAAACGCCGAGTGGATTCGCCACATTGATCAGGCATCAGCAGCAAACGGTTACCGCTGCCTTGGCTATCAGACAGGTTTATTCCCCGATAAGAAAGGCACTCTGTGAAATGACATGCATTATCAGCAGAAAATACATGACTGTTTCAAATTATCAGCGAGAAGGCAACCCTCCGCTCCCGCGATTATTACCGATGACGTTCTCATCACCTATGCAGAACTGGACGCTGCTTCCGAAAAACTGGCCATTGAACTGCAAACCAGGGGCATCAAGATCGAGGAATCGATCGGGGTTTTTACGGAACGATCGGCAGATCTCCCTGCCGCATTCCTTGCCATACTGAAAGCTGGAGGAGTCTATGTTCCCCTAGCCGCAGACCTGCCTGCCGACCGTCTGGCAAACATGGCTGAACAGGCAGGTATTCGCCGCCTGATTGTTCTTGATGGTATAGAAATTCCTCCCGCACTCAGAGAAAGCCTCTTGAGCAATGGAAGCAGCAAACTGAGTGAAGTCGTCATCCGACCGGAAGAATTGTCTGCAGGGAACACCGGAGCATCCACCGTTGACGAGAAAAACAGCCGCCTGACAACTCTTGCGGCAATTCTGTTTACCTCAGGATCTTCCGGCACTCCGAAAGGTGTTACCTTAACACATGCCGCCTGCATCAATATGGTACTCGGCCATATTGATGCACAAGGCATCACCAGTAAAGACCGAATTTTACTCTCCTCTTCACCGGTTTTTATTCTTGGTTTTCGGTCGCTCTGCATCCCCCTGATTTCAGGTTCAGCCTTTGTCCCGGTAATGCGGTCAACAATCGACACTCCTGACCGCCTGCTTGAACTGATGAGCCTCCATAAGGTCTCGATCGCGTTTTTTACGCCCTCATACCTGCATCTGCTGAATGGAGCAGTACCAAAAGGACTTCGCTGCATCATGACTGCCGGCGAGCTGCCGAACGCCGATGATGCACAGCATTACGCCCGGCATGTTGACTATTGGAATATCTATGGAGCAACTGAGGTCTGCGGCACGATCTGCATGCATCATGTCGATCCCGATGAAAAGGGTGCCATTCTGAGCGGCAGGCCGTTTGCCAATACGAAAGTCTATCTGCTGGATGAAGATGGCAATGAGGTGCCTAAAGGCGAGATCGGAGAGGTTCATGTTATTGGAACCGGTGTTTCTCCGGGGTATCTGAAGCAACCTGAACTCAATACAGAGTATTTTGTTGAAACTCGATATGGACGTGCATTCCGCTCTCATGACCTTGCCAGATGGAACAGTAACGATGAGCTTGAAACACTTGGCCGATCAGACAATGCGGTCAAAATTTCCGGACAGACCGTCTCTCTTGATGAGATTGAGCTGACGCTGCAGCGACATCCCCGGGTAAAAACAGCAAAGTTAGTGCACCTTAAAGACCGTATTTTTGCTTTTGTGGAGTGTCAGGATTCAAGAGAAAAAGAAGCGGTAAACTGGCGTGAGTTTCTTCAGAAGAGGCTCCCCTCATATATGATTCCGGCTCATTTTACCGTACTGGACAACATACCGCTAAATTCTGCAGGCAAGGCTGATCAAAAGGCCCTTAAGGCGATTGCAGAAGAACTCTTCAATAACGGCTCAATTGAACAGGGTGGTTCAACTCCTCCAATGGGCCCGCTTGAGCTGACAATAGCCGCAGTATGGGAAGAGCTGCTTGATTTCCGCCCGATCATGAGAGAGCAAAACTTCTTCTCCGCAGGCGGAACAAGTCTGCTTGCCATTGCGGTAAGCCAACGACTGCATCTGCTTGGCTATAATGTACCGGTGCAGATGGTGCTGAGTGCGCTGAACGTGAAAGCGCTTGCCGAATATATCGCGTCAATTGAAGAGGAGAGTGACACCCACCTGAACAGTGATCTTTCAGTTTCGAATAGTGCAACGGCCGATCAGGAGGATTTCTGGATCGCTTCGGAAATCGGGTTGGCTCCGGTGGCGTCCCACATTGTGCGTTTTCTGCGTGTTCACGGCAAGCCGTATTCTCAAGTTGCATGGCAATCTGCCTGGACCAGACTGCTTGATCGCCATGCCGCACTGCGCACGGCGTTTTATGAAGACGAAAAGAAGAGGATTCGATGGAAAAATGTTTCGTCCGGTGAGCTCTCCCGCCATGCAGTTCTGCGCCTGGATCATTGCTGTTCCATGGAGGAAGCCCGCAGCATCGCCGCCCACTGGAGAAACGAAAGGGTTTTGCTTACCGATCCCCCGCTTGCCCGGGCAGGCATTGTCCGAATTGATGAGGGGAATGAAACTCTGTTCTGGTTTGTGCTCCATCACTCCCTTGTGGACGGGATATCGGCCCGACTGATACAGGATGATCTGCTTGCCCTGCTTGACGGCAGGCAATTGCCTCCGGCACCAAACGGCGTCGCCATGGCCAGCAGCGCCGAACAGCACTACCTCAACTCCAAACGGGCTGAACATGACCGCAGGTTCTGGATGAGATGCTTTGATACTTTGGCTGCTCGCGGAAGCGAAGCTTTCAGCGAATATGTAAGAGATCGCCAGCGCCCTTCATTGCCCGGCAAACAAGGTTCTGAGCCGCTTGTCGAACAACTTGACGGCTCGACGGTTCATACGCTTGGCCTTTTGGCAAAAAGCTGTGGAATCGGACTGCACGCTCTACTCCTTGCCATTCTTGCATCAGAAATCCGAAGACGCAGCGGACTAAGTGATATTATGGTCGGAAGCGGCATAACCATTCGCCCGGCAGGAGGAGAACGTGCTGTCGGACATTTCGTCAACCTTCTTCCCGTTATTCTGTTGAAGGATGGTGACCTCCCCTTCTCGGAGCATCTGCGCAACACCCAGTCAGCTCTTACCGAAACGGTTGAACATGCAGCATATCCTTCAGGGATGCTCTACCGCGAGTTCCGGCAGCGCCATCCCGACCTTCGTCCACGAGCCCGCACCTCACTTTTCGACATTGCCCTGACAGCGATTCCTTCCCGAACCATCAGTGACCCGCAGAGCGAACTCACTCTGGAACCACTTTCCCTTTCCGGAGAACTTGAGCACCCCGCTGCCGGTCTCGATCTTTCGTTCAGTCATGAGCCCTTTTCTGACAGCGGCGGAGGGTTGAATTTGCTTTTAAGCTGGAATTCCGATGTGTGTTCAATCGAGAGTGCCCGCGCATGGCTCTCTTCGTTCGCCGCATGGGCTCGATGGCTGGCCGAAGAACCTGAAAGAATCCATCAACCTCTTCCTCCGTTGCATCCCTCTGAAATGGAGCTTCTGCAGAAATGGGAAGAGGGAAAAAAAGAGCTGCGCCCCGATCAACGCGGCCACGAAATGTTCGAAGCGATCGCTGACCAGTATCCAAATCGACCTGCACTCATCAGCCGGGAGCACTCCGCAACCTTTCGCCAGATCGATTCGCTTGCAAACGGCATTGCTGTCTGCCTCATGGATCACGGAGTTGTTCGCGGAACTACTGTTGGAGTGCTTGCTTCAGGCCCCGAAAATCTTCCCGCCACAGTGCTCGCAATATGGAAAGCAGGGGGAGCCTACCTGCCTCTTGCCTTCGATATCCCGGCAGCTCGACTGGCCTCAATAGCTAAAGATGCCGGAGCAAAACACCTCATCGTCCTTGACAGGCTCACACCTCCCCGGCTTCTATGCAGCGAGGTAGAGAGCATCATCTTTCCGGAAGAGTGCTCCGTATCCGGGCTGCGCCCAAAGAGGAATGGATCAACGGATGATATCGCCTACATCATCTATACATCAGGAACAACCGGCACTCCAAAGGGCGTTCCTGTAACACATTCAGCCTATATCAATACAATACTTGGAGTTGCAGACCGAATAGGACTTCGTGACAGTGACCGTATTGCCCTGGTTTCGACCATCAGTTTTGATGCCTCCCTCTGGGAGATTGGTCACGGGCTCTTGAACGGGATTACCCTGGTACCGATATCGCCCTCCCTTCGCGAAGACCCTTGGCAGATGAAGCCATACTACCAGGAACTCGGTGTCACCATTGCCTTCCATACACCATCATATCTAAGAGTAAGCGAAAAAATTCCTTTCGAGGGGTTGCGACTTCTGCTCACGGGAGGAGAAGCGCCAAACCATCAGGATGTCAGCCTGTACGCCGACCAGCTCGCATTCTGGAACTTTTATGGTCCGACCGAAGCGACCATTGTGGTTTCAGGCGGACTCATGATGAGTGATCACGATCCGGAAAAGCCCCTTCATGTAGGCTCTCCGCTGCCCAACATGAGAATTTCAATCCGCCGTGATGACGGCTCACCCGTCCCGCCTTGCGTAAAGGGGGAACTCTGGCTCGGAGGGATGGGAATTGCACACGGATATCTCAACCAGCCTGAACAGTATGCCCGACACTTTGTTGATACACCTGAAGGGCTTTTCTACCGATCCGGAGACTATGGCCGCTGGAATACAGAGGGTCAAGTCGAGATCACCGGACGAATTGATCAACAGATCAAATTGAACGGTCAGCGCGTTGAACTGGGTGAAATTGAACAGATGCTCTGCAAGCATCCTTCCGTTGTCAATGCCGCAGTACTTGCCGATGAGCTTCAGAACGGAGTCAAGGTACTCAGGGCTTTTGTTCAACCTGAAAACATGGCTTCGTTTTCCCAGGTTCATCTTCTGGAATTTCTTACCCTGCACCTCTCTCCACACATGGTTCCGGCATCCATCATGCCAATTGCAGTAATCCCTCTTACCCCTTCAGGAAAAGTTGACCGGGAGGTACTGTTCAACTATGCGAAAGAACTTCAGAAAGAGACTGACCGCCAAATGCCCCTGAATCCGCTTGAAAAGCGGGTTGCCGACATCTGGGCTGATGTGCTCTGCCAAACTGTTGAGCGCAACGACAATTTCTTTGCACTCGGAGGCAACAGTCTGCTCGCCGTAACGCTGGCACATCGTGTGAGCGAAACTCTTCGTCGACCGATATCAGCACGCACGCTCTTCGCATCTCCGACACTATCGGCATTTGTTGAAAAAATCAGTTCCTTGGTCTCGATATCCCTCCAGGAAACCATCGAGCAGGAAACTGATCTTGCCTCAGAAGGAGAAAAGGAGTTCTGGATTGCAGAGTCGGCCGGTCTTGACACACGGAACTTCATTATTCCGGTACACTATCTCATCAATCAGGAGGTGACGGTCGATCGCCTGCAGGATGCATGGGGAATCCTTGTAAAGCGCCATGAAGGTTTACGCACCTTTTTTGAAGATGATGAATCAGGGATGTTGAGACGGCGATTAGCGCTAAAAATCGACTGGACGCTTGAATCATCAGTTGCATACTCAACTGTCGATGCCATTGACTTGATAAGGAATCGCCAGTTCTCCTCCCTCTCGATGAGTGCAGCACCGCTCTGGCGGGCAGGTATCGTTGAGGCAGAACAGAAAAAAAAACGTTTTTTCTGGCTGGCCCTTCATCATTCGATTGGTGATGGACAATCAATTGGAACACTTTTCAATGAACTTGCCATTCTGCTTGACGGAGATGTGCTCTCCCCTCTCTGTCCTTGCGGAATGGTATTTGCTTCCCGCGAGCAAGCCTACTTTGCCTCCAATGAAGCTCGGCGTGACGGCCGCTACTGGGAAACCCTGCTGAACCGGGTACCGGATTCCGCCTTTGAAGAGTGGCCTCTTGATATGGCACGTTCATCGAGGAGCGCACCAGGAAGTCATCGTTTTGAACTGTTGCTTGATGGCCGAACGGCAGAGAGCCTCAAAACCCTTGCACGTATTCACCATTCGACTCTCCATTCACTGATACTGACGCTTCTGGCTTTGGAAGCAGGCCGACGCACCACCCGGCGCACTATCATGATCGGTACCACTGCCTCCGTCAGGGAGAGTGCATCCGACTTTCAAATAATCGGCTACGGCGTAAACATGCTGCCACTGCATCTTAATCCTGAACGCCACCGCACGTTCGGGGAGCTTCTGCAATCGACACAACAAAGCCTTGCCGAGGCACTGCAACATGCACGCCTGCCCTTTTCCAATATTTACCGTTCGTCCTGGAATAAACGTCCTGAGCTGCGCAATCCTCTGCGCTATCCACTTTTCGACATTGCCGTAACAGAAAATCCCGGAGGCCGCAAAGATGGTGCCGCCCGTTTCTTCACAAGCGCCAAAAGGACTATTGGCCCCATAAGCTACGAATCCACCTGCGCATCTCCTGGCCAGGACATGGTACTCATCCACGAAAACCTCCAGGACGGGGAACTCCTTCTACAATGGCATGTCAATGCAGCAATTTACACAGAACAAACAGCCCGGCTCTGGCTGGAATCACTGAAGGGATGGGCTCATTGGCTTGCAGAAAAACCTGAACATGCTGCAGAACCGCTTCCGGATCTCCTGCCGGAAGAAGAAAGGATCCTTTCCTCGTGGCAGCAAGGTGAGATCGTAGAACGACCACCTCTGCGTTTTCACGAACTCTTTGAAAGAATTGCTGACCGGCCGGATCAGGCTGACAGGCCTGCAGTAATAACGCCTGACAGCAGACTCTCCTACCGTTGTCTTAATGAGGAGGCTAACGCCATTGCGCACGCTCTGTTGCAGCAAGGAGCCGCCCGTGGCAGTGTTGTCGCTGTTCTTGCCGGCCGGTCATCGCAGCTTCCTGCAGCACTATTGGGCATCTGGAAATCAGGCGCCACCTATCTGCCTCTATCAATGGAGCTTCCCGCGGAACGAATGAGTTTTATGACCGGTGACGCTGAAGTATCCCACCTCATCGTCCTTGACGGCATTGCCGTACCCGAAGAGCTTGACCGCATCGTTTCCAACCCGCTGCGGCCGGAAGAATTGTCGGAACCGTTTCGGCAGCAATACTCAAAAAGAGCCCTTAGCGACGGACAACCCGACGATATCGCCTATATTCTTTACACGTCAGGCTCCACCGGCAAGCCGAAAGGCACATTGATTGCTCACGACAGCCTGGTAAACATGGTGCTTGGCGCCGCCAAGGTACTGGATTTCCATGCCGATGACCGCTCTCTTTTGTTCGCATCCCCATCATTCGACGTTTCCCTGTCCGACATCGGGGTGCCGCTCGCCTCTGGCGCGGCAATATGCCCTGTGCCGAAACACATTATTGAGTCGCCAAAACGGTTTCTTGATTTCCTGCAAGAACTGCGTATCACCGTGGCCGACATTACACCGACCTATCTCGGACTCCTGGAAGGGGTAAAACTTCCAGCATCTCTGCGTGCTCTGGTCACAGGAGGCGAAACTCCGTCTGCGGAAGATGTTAAAAGGTACGCCCCGCATCTGAACTATTTCAACGCCTACGGCCCTACTGAGAACACCATTACCAGCACAATGGGCATCCTGAAAGTTGATGAACGACGTTTTTTCACTGCAGGCAGACCGCTGCCGAATACCAGCGTCTATATCTGCAATGATGAAGGCCATACACTGGCACCGGGAGTAACCGGAGAAATCTGGCTGGGAGGAGTCGGCATCAGTCAGGGTTATTTGAATCGCCCCGAACTCACTGCGGCAAGTTTCATGGAGAGCACCCATGGCCGTCGCTACCGGACCGGCGATCTTGGCCGCTGGCATGCGAACGGAACTCTTGAAATCATCGGCCGCATTGACGATCAGGTGAAGATGAACGGAATCCGAATCGAATTAGGCGAAATAGAATATGCATTGACTTCGCACCCGGCAATCTCGCAGGCAGTGGTTCTTCTTGACGAACAGCGTGGAGGTGCAAAGAGTTTGTGGGGTGTTGTCCGCTTCAAACCGGGAGAGCAAATACCTGAAATGGAAGAATGGAAAAGCTTTTTGATGGAACGGCTGCCCTCGCACATGATTCCGTCTGGAGTGATTTCGGTACCATCCATTCCCTTGATGGTTTCAGGAAAGGTTGATCGGGCGGCCCTTCTTGCTTTACTCAATGTTCATCCATCAAGCACGGGGCTGACTCCTCCACAGGATGAGCTGGAGCAATACATTGCCGGGATATGGGCCGAACTGTTGGAACGAAGTCCTATACACCGCGAAGACAATTTTTTTGCACTGGGCGGTCACAGCCTGCTGGCGATTGCTGTTGCCCATCGTCTCGAAAAGAAACTTGGTCACGAGGTCCCCGCCCGTGAACTTTTTGCCGAACCGACTCTCGCGGGGTTTTCTGAAAGAGTTCGTGAACTGCAGACCGAAGAGAGTGTCGATGACCTGCTCTCTGATCTTGCAACAGAAGGAGAGCGTGAGTTCTGGACAGCCGAGCAGGCAGGCTTCGAAACCAGCGGTTTCAATATTCCCCTCACGCTTCTGTTGCACGGCGAAGTTCCTGCGGCAGAACGCTGGAAAGAGGCGTGGAATACCATAATCTATCGACATGATGCCCTGCGTACAGGATTTTGCGAAGATGGAACCGGTATCCTGCGGCGGGTAGTTGCAGAGCACGTTGATACAACTCTGGAATATCAGTTCGCCCCCTCTTTCGATGAGGCGCTTTCCAGGATCAACAGACGCCAGAGGGAACCCTTTTGCATGAGCAACCCGGGTCTATGGCGTGCCGGATTGACCGGAATAACCGAAAGCAGTCAGACCATTTTCTGGTTTGTCTTACATCATGCTGTCGGAGACGGACTTTCGCTTGGCATCCTCATTGAAGAACTCTCGGCACTGCTCAGAGGCGCTCTTCTCGCTCCGCTTAACTTCCATTTCAACCGGTCAGCAGCTCGTGAAGCGGCCTATCTGGGAAGCAAAACTGCACAACTTGATGCCCAATACTGGCAGTTACTCCTCAGCGAACTTGTCAAAAGCTCCCCTGACGCCCTTGATGAATGGCCTCTCGACAAATTGCGTCCAATCGCGCGATCCGTTTCCTCTCCCGGAAGTCATTGCTTCCGTACCCGTCTCGATCCTGCAACAGCCAATGTGCTGCGATCCCTTGCAAAAAAAAACAAGGCAACGCTCCATGCCCTGATGCTCACACTCCTCGGACTTGAAGTGCGACGCCGCACCGCTCGAACCCGCTTTCTGCTTGGCACAGCCGCCTCTGTCCGGCAGTCTGATGCAGAAATGCGCGTCATCGGTTACTTTATCAACATGCTCCCTCTTGCGTGCCATTCGCCTGAGTCAGCCACAATCGATGCTGCGCTGCAAAACATGCAGCAGCATCTGGCAGAAGCCCTTCAGCACTCAAAATACCCTTTTGCCCGCATCTACCGTGATTTTCGCCGGCAGCGACAGCAGGCTGAGCATCCGGGGCGATATCCGCTCTTTGATATTGCCGTTACTGAAAATCCGGCGTTTACGGTCACCGCTGAAACGAATCCCGGTTTCAGCGCAGCCTCGGCTCCTCCTGAGCCCGACATTACAAGCTACGAACTGAGACGAAATGCACCAGCACAGGATATGGTGCTGGTGCACGAGGGGACGGGTGATGGAGGGCTTGTTATCACCTGGTATGTCAATGCCGCACTGTACACAAAGGATACGGCCCTTACATGGTTCGATGCACTGATCGGCTGGATGCGTTTTTTCAGCAAAAACCCGAACCAATCGGCACTTCCTCCTCCTCTGCTGCTCCCTGAAGAGGAAAAGCAGCTTGAGTGCTGGCAGAAAGGTCCGCTCCGCACCTGGCCGGTCAGCACCTTTCCAGAACTCTTTGAGCGGATTGCCTCTCTCTATCCAAACAGGCCAGCATTGATCACCGAAAATAGTGTGCAGAGCTTTGAAATGATCAACAAACGCTCTGATGCCCTGGCTCGTGCCATACTGAAACTTGATGTGCACCGCGGTGAAACCGTCGGAGTTCTGACGGAACGCTCCGCTTCACTTCCTGAAACGGTGCTTGCTGTCTGGAAAGCTGGCGCATGCTATCTTCCGCTGACAGCCGATCTGCCTGCTGAACGGCTCGCATTCATGGCCAGGGACAGCTCGCTTCGCAACATCATTGCTCTGGACGCTCTGGCCGTTCCACCGCAGCTCTGCAGTGATGAAATCAACATCCTGCGCCCTGAAGAGCTACTCGCCGAGACTGTCGATTTACCGGTTATCGATACAGCAATTACCCCTGACGATCCGGCCTATATCATCTATACATCAGGTTCCACAGGTCTTCCCAAGGGGGTCGTACTCTCCCATAAAGGAGTGCTCAATCTCGGTCTGGGCGAAGCTGAAATCTTTGCTCTCCGAACCGATGACCGGGTAATGCAGATCTCTTCACCATCATTCGACTTGTGGATCAGCGATCTGGCCAGAACATGGTCCGCCAGTGCGGCACTGGTTCCTGTCAGGCGACAAGAGATGAACGATATCTCAGGAATGCAGAAGCTGATTCTTCAACGGGGGATCACTATCGCCACGATGTCACCCTCCTATCTTCGCCTGTTTGAACAGGCAGATTTTCCTACTCTGCGGTTGATCATGACGGTCGGAGAACCGCCCGTTGCCGATGATTTCCGCTATTACGCGGCAAGGCTTTCATACCTGAATGGTTATGGTCCCACCGAGAATACAGCGGCTACTTCAGTTGGCCGAATTCTTCATGATACAGAGCAGATCCACGCCGGTCGTCCTCTTGCCAACACCACCGTTTATGTCGTCAATGAAAACGGCAAGCCGTGTCCGCCAGGCGTCACTGGCGAAATATGGGTTGGCGGTTCAAGAGTGGCCATTGGCTACCTGAATCGACCGGATCTGACCAAGGCTGCATTTGTCTATCGCAACGGCGAAAGGCTTTACAGAACCGGTGATCTCGGACGATGGCTCCGGACAGGTGACCTTCAAATTCTCGGCAGATCGGATACACAGGTAAAATTGCACGGCCAACGTGTCGAACTGGGCGAAATTGAGCATCGTCTTGTATCCTGGCCGGGCGTACAACAGGCGGCTACCATCGTTGAAACGCGACCGGACCAAAGCCAGATTCTCCGTTCATTCGTCACCATGACTGCCGGAATAGCAATGCCAGAGTATGGCGAGTGGGTCTCCTATCTGTCGGCAACACTTCCTTCCTATATGGTTCCGGCATCCATAGTCAGCCTCGCAGCCTTACCGCTCACAGCGGCGGGCAAAGTAGATCGTCAGGCACTGCTTCAAATTCTTGATGAAACCGAAAGCTCTCCGACTCAAGCCGTAGTTGATACTAACTGTTATGCACTGCGAACACCGCCACAGAACACCATTGAAAAAAGGATTTCGCACGTTTGGTCTGAACAGCTCAAGAAACCGCTGCCCGCCCGCGAGGATCATTTCTTTGAACTTGGCGGCGACAGTCTGAGCGCCATTGCGGTTATCAACCGTCTCGGTCGCGAGTTCGACTGCACGGTCAACAACCTTTACGAGCATCCCGTACTCTCTGATTTCGCCCTTTTCTGCCATCCCCGTCCTGATCATCTGCGGGAAGTGCTCGGAAGACTCTGCACGCAACACTACAAGACTGAATCAATTCTGCCAGAGGCAGAACATGAACGCAAAAATGCCTTGCAGGCGCAGCGGGGACTCTATGAGGAAAGGATGCGCTCCGAACGGAATCATGATCTTCTTCGACGACGTCCCCGCCGTCACATACTTCTCACCGGCGCAACCGGTTATCTTGGAAGTTACCTCCTGCATGAGCTGCTTGCCGATAACTCGATTCATGTAACCGTACCGGTGCGCTGCAACAAAAGCATTGAAGGATGTGCCCGACTCGGAAGGGTGTTCTCAGGATATTTCGGAACCGATGCTGCCCAGGCCATGCTTGACAATCCCCGGCTTACCGTTCTGTCCAGCGACCTGCGGCATGAGCAGATGCTTCTTTCACAAAGCGATTACGGAAAACTTGCCGAGAGTGTCGATGCCATCTATCACTGTGCGGCCAATGTAAACCATATCGGTCACTATCGGGATTTTCTTGCTGACAATGTGTCGGCGACACGACATCTTCTGACGCTGGCGACAAGAGAGAAAACAACCACAACTGATTTTCATTTTATCTCCACGCTTTCAGTATCAGCCAGCGCATTGCCGGTGGATTTCAAGCTCTTTACGGAGTACGACTCTCCTCCCGAGGTCCCGGATGACAACTATTATATCCGAACCAAGCAGGAGGCTGAACGACTGGTTATGGCATACCGCACGGAACTCCAAAACAGCTCAATTTACCGAGTGGGAAACATCTCTTTTGCCTCGGAGGGCTCGCAGTTGCAGCAGAACATCAAAGATAATGCCTTTTTCCGCCAGCTTGCAGCCTTCTTGCGCCTTGGTGCCGTGCCTGCCAATCTGCCCGCATCGCTCTGCCATGTCGATCTGGTTGCCCGCTCGATTATTGCGCTCTCTTCCAGAGAAGCACTGACTAATAAAATTCACCATATTGAGACGTCTCGCCGTGACTCTCTGGCAACTCTTATGCTCTCAGCCAACGGGACGAAAGATAAAATCAGGGCATGCAGCTTCGGAGAATTTCTGAAACGGTTGCGTGACGCAGTTGACGAACCGGAAATGGAGTCTGCAGTTGCAGAAACCGTTGAGAATTACGCACTTCAATCAGACAGTTCTCTCATGACGCGGCGACAAAGAGTTGTAATCGCCTCAGACAGGACGCAGCGTCTGCTTCATCATTTCGGCATCATCTGGCCCGCAATACCAAAGGAAGGAATTGATGCGCTCCTGAACATGGCAATGATGGTTAACAGCCTATGAACAGATCTGGCATGACTTCGTTGAGAAAACGAGAATATTCGTGAAACAAAAGAGGAGAATCACAAACTGCTTTGCGAGGCTTGCAAAAGCAACATCGAAGCTGTCGCCAATTATGTTCACCGGTGAATAATGACCGGTTCAATGCGTATTATCATAAGGGAATCTGAGTTTTTTTCGGTAATTATTATACGAACAGCTCTGTCAGAATCGGGTGCCGCAAAGGGATTCGGAATTTCGCGTGTAGCAGAGTTGTCGGGGATTTTTTGTACGAATTTCAATAAAGATGGCGTTGACTTCGGCCTAAGTGGTGCGAATTGCCGTCCTAATAACAAGGAGAGAGTATTGAATCTGATCCGTCTCCTGAAATTGATCGGTGGTAACCCTTTACGGAAGCTTCTTGCATTTGCTTCAGCTTCGGCACTGAGCACGACCCTTGTGCTTTCGGTGGTTACCTTCGCTGCCCAGCAAATCGACAAAACCAAAGAAGAATTCGTTAATGTGCCGCTTGCAGTGCTCTTTCTGCTCTGCCTGGTGACCTATATTGTCTTTGAAAGCCGACTGGTTGAGCGGTTTGCGTCAGATATAGAAGAAGCCATAGACCTGCTGCGCATGAAGCTGATCGGTCGGCTGCGTCATGCTGATCTCTGGCAACTGGAGCATTTCGGCCAGAGCCGCTTGTTCGCCAATATTACCCAGAGCTGCAAGGTCGTTTCATCGAACTCCCAATACCTTGCCCTGACAACCCGTTCGATCATCCAGATCGCGATGATACTCATCTATATCGCGACGGTTTCCATGATCTCGTGCCTGATGTTAACAGCGCTGCTTTCAGTTGCATCGGCGGCCTACTACCGCCTTGGGCTATCTTTGGAAAAATGCCAGGAAAGCCTGGCTCAGGATGAGGGAACGCTCTTTGAATGCGTCTCTGATCTGCTCGACGGATTCAAGGAACAGCGGCTCTGCAGCCGCAGAAGCCGGGCTCTGGGTGAAGAATTCAACAAGCTCTCGCTGCACACGGTGACATCGCGCAGTGAACTGCA
>CAIXCO010000247.1 GCA_903917955.1 uncultured Chlorobiaceae bacterium
GTATCCTGCATCATCTATCAAGGCGGCTTCTGCCAATGCCTTGCGACCGGCTGCGTCAGCAATCACTACCCGGCACTGTGCATCAGCAAGAATCCATGCAATACGGCGCGGCGGATACGATGGATCAAGAGGCAGATAACAGGCTCCGAGCGAATTGATTCCAAGAATTGTGGCGACGGCAGTACAACTTCGTTCGATGTGCAGGGCGACAATATCACCTTCGCCAATACCGGTCTCAATGAGGTACTCTGCAATGCCGCCGGCACGGTACCATAAATCGCTGAAGCTGAGTCGCTCCTCTTTATCACTGACGGCAATGGAGTTGTTCTGTTGTTTTACTGTTGCTGTGAAATGGGCAAAGAGATTTCCCCTGCGCTGTAATTGATAATCCATGGCGTTTCCAGCCCCTTCAAGCCAGTTCTCTTCTTCCACTGTGAGCAACGGAAGCATGGAGAGTTTCGTGTCAGCCTGCGATTCGAGCAGAGCATCAAGCAGAACGGTGAAGTGTTCTCCCATGCGTTGAATGCGCTCTTGATCATACATGGCGGAATAGTATTCACAGACGACGCTTATCTGATCGGGCAGATCTCGCATAAAGATGGAGATATCGTTCTTTCCATCGCCGCGTTCGATACCCGTAAGACGGAACGTCTCTTTATCATCAAGATCGCCCCCTTTACGTTCGGCATAGTTCATGTATGAAAGGGTCACCTCAGAGAGCAGCGTTCGTTCAGGCGCTGCCGGCGGGGCAAGCGCTTCAAGCAGCATACCGAGCGGGCATGCCCGGTGGCGCATCGCATCGGCAAGGTCAGTATGGACGCCTTTGATGAAACTCTCTACCGATTCGTTATCGTTGAAGGAAAATCGTAATGGAAGAAGTGACACCATCATGCCCGGTACACCTGTTGCGCCGAGACTCTCCCTTGCGTCTACCGGAACAGAGATGACCAGTTCGTCACTACGGCAATATCGGGAAAGCAGCGCTGCCCATGCAGAGAGTATGACGGTAAAGGGTGTTGTGCTGTGTGTGGCAGCATATCGGCGCAAGGCCTCAACACTTTTTTGTGGCAGGCTGAAGGCAACGCTGCCGCACTGCCACGTATGAAATGCCGGACGAGGACGATCAGAAGGCAGATCAAGTACCGGCAGGGGTAACGAAAAACGATCCAGCCAATAGAGTTTTGCGCTTTCAACAACTACGATTCCCGCTCCTTTACGACTCCACCATGCGTAATCCTTGAGTTGCAAGGCCAGTGGTGGCAGTTTTTTTCCCGCATAGAGGTTACCAAGATCGCTTGCGAGCAATTCAAGGCTGAGACCATCGGCAAGGCTGTGATGGATATCGAAAAGGAGGGCTTCCGGTGTGCCGTCAGCTTTCTCGACCAGTTCGAAGCGTACCGGGGGAGCCGCTTCAAGGTCAAAGGGATGAACCCAGTTCCGACAAAAATCGGCTGTTATTCCATTTCTTGGGCAAATGCGTTTCAGTTGCATCCGGAGGTCGGAAAGTATCTCCATCTCCGGCTCGCTGCCATTGAGATGGAAACGGGTACGGAGGATTTCGTGACGCCTGGTGAGGGAGTCAAGGGCCGATGCAAGTCGATCTGCGTTGCAGTTCGGCGGCAGCGAGAGCAGGTTCGGCAAGTTATAGGCAATGCTCTTTTCTGCAGCCATCTGGGCTCGAATGAGGGCCATTTGCTCCCAGCTCACGGGATAGCGACTCTTTACCGGTGCGCTTGAGGGGAGCTGGATATTTCGGGAGTTTGCAGCACTGTTTGCTTCATGGGAGTGGCGGCGCAGCCGTTCGGCCAGCATGGAGACTGTGCCGGACTCAACCAGATCGGTGAAGGTAACCGGATGTCCGAGATCTTTAATGATACGATCAATAATATCGATGCCTGACATCGAGTCTCCTCCGAGAGCATAGAAGTCGTCATCGAATTCAATTTCGTCATAGCCGAGTATCTCTGCCCATATCTCTGCCAAAGCCTTTTCCAGTGTTTTGGATTGTACTGAAGGTGCTGGTATGGAAGCAGTTTTATTTTCAGCTTTTTCGTCATAAAGCAGGGCAACCTGAGATGCTCCTGAAGCCAAAGCTCTTCGCCAATGGACGACAACCTCTTCGGGGGTCAGACTGTACTCGTCCAGTTTACCGTTGAGGATTCTTGCTGCCATGCCGATTTCTCCGATCTGACACCAGTCGATGGCGAGTGTCGGCCGTCCCTCCCGCCGACGCCAGTCGGCAAAGGCGTCAAGGAAGAGATTTGCTGCAGCATAAGCCCCTGTTCCGGCCCGGCTTTCGACTGCAGTCAGCGATCCGGAGAGAACAAAAGCCTGGAGCGGATCGTTACGCGTCAGAAGATCGAGATTGCGTGCTCCTGCAACCTTGGCTGCTGTCGACTGTGCAAACAATTCGGGGGTTTCGTTAACCAGCAGACGGCTGTCATCGAGACCGGCATTGTGCAGGACGGCTCTGACCGGTCCAAGTGTGCTGCGGACGTCGTCAAGCACTTCGGAAAGTTTTTGGAGATCACTGACGTCAACGCACCAGTGATGAATCGTCATGCCTTTTTCTGCAAGTGCTTCGAAAAGCTCGAAACGTCTGCGCGACTCACGGTCATCACCCGGAGCAGGTGCATGACGGGAGAGCAGCGCAAGTGATACGGCCCCTCCGAGAGCGAGTTCATCGGCAAGGAGCAGGGCAAGGCCTCCCGTACCGCCGCTGACGACACAGCATCCTGATGTCGGCCAGACCATGGCGGATGACGCCCCGATGGCGGGAAGCGGAACGAAAGTGCGAATCAGGCGTATGCCGGAGTGATCAAGAATAACCGGTGACTGCAGATGGTTCTTGAATGCGTGGAATTCCTGAAAAAGGGCGTCGATCGGCGCATCTGCATCCAGCTCAAGATAACGGGTTGAGAGCATCGGCTCTTCACGTTCCGCAACCATAACCAGTCCAGCCATAAGCGCGGTATCAGGCATCGGCAGGGAAGCGGAATGGCCGGCTTCAAGCGAATATGCTCCCCTGCCTGCCGCCAGAAGCTGCAATGGTTGATGCAGGTTGGCTGAAATGGTGCGAAGAACGGTTACGGTGCGTAACCCGATATCCTCGCCCGGTGCGGGAATCAGCAGGATGCGATCGGCAGCGCCGTCTGCTATAGCCGTAACGACCTCATCGGTGATGGCAAAGGAGCCGCACGATGCCAGGATACTTGCCTTTGCCAATGGGTGATCAGCCAGGCGCCGGTAAAGTTCACCCTCGCCGATGACAACAAGCCGGGAGTGGTATGACACGGTTTGCGCTATCTGATCAGGAATCCACAGAGGACAAGAGGGCTCCACCGGAACTTTCATCGCATCTTTCTGCTGAATTGCCCTGTTTACGGGCAAAATAAAACGCAACTCCCGGAACGCAATGCAGAGGGCTCCGCTTTCCATGTCGTAAAGCTGCACATCAGCCTTGATTCCCCCATCCGGCATCGGGGTTCTGACGGCCCGGGCAAACACGTTTGCTGGCAGCGGAAGGCAGACCAGAATCTCGGCGCAAGTTGCCGGCAGAAGCCCTGGACGGTCAAGTACCATGCTGACCGCGCTGTCGAGAAGTCCTGGATGGAGGTTTTGCAGGTTCAGGTCAGGATCGATGCTGGGAATTTCAAGGTGAGCAAACACTTCATTCCCCCTCTCTTTTCTCGCACGCAGACAGTTCCAGCGGGCGCTGACTTGTATATCGCCATCAGGGTTCCCTGTTCGATCAGTTGTCGGCAAAAGTTCATGCATTTTCTGCATGATGTGCCGTGCATCAAGAACGATTTCAGCCGGTATGGCTCCGAGATCGCCCAGAGTGGCTTCAGCAAAATTTTTCCAGCTTCCGTCGAGCATTCGTCCGCCCAGCGTGGCATGGTGGACGGAAGCATCGCGTTCAGCGAGCAGCAGACTGACACTGCCGGGCTTCAGTTGCGGGGTTTGCAGGGGACGAAGCCAGACAAGCTCTTTGATGGAAAACGCAGAGAATATTTCCTCCCGCATGTCAACACCTTTTCTGGCAATTGCAAAGAGAGGCAACACTCCCATGCCGACAAGGGTTGGGACTCCTGCAAGCAGATGTTCGGTAGCTGGCCAGAAGTTTGGAGAGTGCACATCCAGCCGATAACGGAGACCTTCGGGGGTATCGATTGGCAACTGGTGGTCGGTTGGTCTGATTTCCTTCTGCGGCTCATGGCCATTTTTTACGGGACGGCAAGCGACTCTTTGCAGGGGAGTTGTTGCAAGGTGAACGCGTTTGGCGTGCTGTTCCGGTGGCATGATGAGCTGCCCACCCTCAAGAAAGGAGTGTGCCGCCATGCGGGCTGAAGGTTCATCAGACGCGAGAGAATTGATCTGCGCAGTTGATAGCGATCTTTGCTGGCGCCCGAGTCTGCCGATCAGGCTGTTTTCAGCCTTTGTACCACAAAGAAAAGTTTCCAGTGCACCGAGCAGTTCCTTACGATCACGAACCCAGAATACAAGCCGTTCGGAAAGGGAGTCGCGACCGCTGTTCAGGGTATAGGCAATGTCAGCAAGCGGGCCTGAGGGGTTCTCTCGAATCTGTTCAGCCAGAGCGGCAGAATAGGTGTGGAGTAATACAGGAGTTGCCGCAGAGAGCCCTATCACCGTCCATCCTGAATAGAGGGGTAGCGCTTTATTGATAACCGGCGGCGGAGCTTCTATGATTGCGTGAACATTTATTCCGCTCAGTCCGAAAGAACTGACGCCGGCGCGTCGGGGCGTGCCACGGTCAGGAAGAGAGAGCAGTTGACGGCAAACGTTTACCGGTGAATGCGCAAAGTCGATACGGGGGTTCGGTTGACTGAAGAACGGCTGAGGCGGAGCCTGGTCGTTTTTTACGCAGAGAACCGCACGAAGCAATCCAAGAGCACCGGCACAGGCGTCAAGATGGCCATAATTACCTTTTCCTGATCCGATCAAGGCAAAACCGGTTTCACTGGTTTCACGGCTGAATGCAAGACGAATACCCTCGATTTCTACGGGATCGCCTAAATGGGTGCCGGTACCATGTGCCTCGATATAGGAGATGGTGGAAAGTGGTACGCCGGCTTTGGCTGCTGCGGCGGTAATGACCTCTGACTGTGCTGTCGGATTGGGAGCTGCCATTCCGGTTGAAGCACCGTCCTGGTTGATTGCCGTTCCCAGAATTACGGCGTGTACGGGATCGCCATCGGCTTTAGCTCGCTCAAGAGTTTTCAGTAAAAAGACAACTGATCCCTCTCCTGAACCGGTGCCGTCAGCACTTTCGTCAAATGCATGGGTTCGGGCAGTTGATGATTCGATGGTGAAACGTGCTGTCGATGAGTGCGGTATCATCATCAATCTTGCGCCCCCGGCCAGTGCGGCAGTGCATTCGCCGCTGATGAGTGACTGACAAGCCAGATGTACGGCGGTCAGTGCTGATGAACATGCCGTATCGACAAGGGTTGCCGGTCCGCGCCAGTTGTGCAGAAAAGAGAGACGGGTGGCGACATTGGAGGGTACATTGTTGATAAAGAGCTGTTCGGCCCGCTCGGGGAGTACCCTCAAGGCATAATCGGTCCAGACTGTACCGTGACTTGTTGCGGCAAAGGTTCCAATCTTTTTATTGTCCAGCGACTTGCCACCATAACCGGCATCTTCAAGTGCCATTAGCGCCGTTTCAAGAAAAAGCCTCTGCTCGGGGTGAACCAGGGCGGCATCCGCAGGTGAAAGGCGAAACCGTTCAGGATCGAAATTGAAAATCTGCTCAAGCCAGGCGGCTTCCTGAAACTGTTCCGGGATTGTACTCCCGAGGGTATTGAGCATGGAGACGCTCTCCTTGAATCGATCCTCAGGTATCGGGCTGACTTTATCAACACCATTTGCGACATCTCGCCAGCATGCCTCCAGCGTCGTAGCTCCTGGAAGACGAACGCCAATACCAACGATTGCAATATGGCCGGTTGTTTTTGCTACTCGATCCTGTGTCGTATGCGGGTGATTGCGCTCTCTCTTTTCGTTTTTTTCATGAATACAGCGGGCCTGAGCGGCAATTGTCGTAACAGAAAAAAGGCGGGCAACACTGAAGACTCCGGGCCAATGGGATTCAAGCTTTTCATGCAGACGAACAAGCAGCAGCGAATTGCCCCCGGCATCAAAAAATCCGTCATCAACACTGAGCTCAGCGCCGGGCAGCAGTGCTTGCCACAATCCATGAATTCTGGCTTCAAGAGCACTCTGAAGGATTTCTGCAGGCTTTTCCGGGTGGCTTTGATTAAAAGAAAAAAGGGTGTCAAAGAGTGTGGAGCGAGTACAAAGAGCATCCAGTTCATCAAGCGTCATATCCTCGCTGTTTCGACGACTCGCCTCTTCGAGAAGAGAGATGTGGCGTGCAAGGTCACTCCAGCTTTCATGATGGCTCACAGCATCAAAAACCAGAGGCAGCGGGTTATCCTCCCCGGCGGCATTTATCTTTATACCGGTCACGAATCGCCCTTCCTGAACCTGCATTGACAAAACCTTTATATGTACCACCAGAAGCAGCGAACTGAACGTGATGCCATGTGTTTCAGCAAATGCTTTGAGACGACGGGTTTGAACGCTGTCAAGCAGATGCTCAATCACAATATGTTTGTTAGTGGAGGTGCTTGATGAGATGCCAGGACTCTCTTGAGAGAACCGTAGCGGAGGAAGCTCAGCAAGGAGTGTGCGCCAGAATTCGTGTGATGCAGTAGTCATAATATAATAGCGTAGAGCATGTTCAAATAAGTTGTTCGTTCATTCTTGTGAATGCTCCTTTTCCCTGCGGCCAGGCCAGTGCCAGTCGGTAAAGAGGGGAGGGCTGTTCACGCCACAGTGTCCATTGAGAGGAGGGCGATGCCCCTTTTTCATGAATAGTGGCTTTGTTCATAGAGAGATCGATCTTTATGTCAGAGAATGGGAGGGAAAGCCCCCGTCCGTCAGCCTTCGCCACGGCTTCGCGTGCTGTCCATAAATCGATAAATGCTTCACAGCGTTCATGAAGAGAGAGCGATGCAAGCATTGCTTGCTCTTCATGACTCAGACCATAGGCTGAAAAATTATTATGAGGAATATTTTTGCGATCAATCGCCTCGACATCGACTCCGATATTTCCTGCTTGACTGAGAGCTACAGCAACCATGCCCGATGTATGCGAGAGTGTAATAGCCATACTCATGCAGCCAGGCATATTGATGAAAGGTTTTCCCATCCTGTCATGATCGATAATCAGGGATGCTGGCGGCAGCTCCAAAGTTTGGCTGAGTGCAGTGCGGAGCAGGGCATGTGCCGCAGCATAGGCAATACGGTCTTTTTCCTGTCGGAACTGTCTGCAATGTGTCAGTTCTTTTTCATCAAGAAGTGCAAGCCATCGTGGAGGAGAGCTTGTTACTTCCTGAAACTCATGTGTCCATAGCCGGATGGTATGGCGATCAAGCATATTCATGCTTTTATCTGCTCTGTATATTTGCGAATATGGTCTGCCAACTGTTGAACAAAAGGGTGGGTCAGCATCTGACCGTGTGTTCCATCGATCCAGCAGACTTCCACTCCTCTGCTGCAAAGTTGGGCCCAGCCGTTATAGTCGTCACCTGCAATACCCGGTGCCTGGCTGGATGCAAGCTTAGGGCGGATGAGGAGTATCCGATTCTCACTTGTTTGTGGTTGGTAACGAAGTGCAGCCAGACCGTTATTCTGGAAAAGAGCAAGAAGACGACGCGTATGCTGACGATCAAGACCTTCAGGCAAATAGTCATTACCGCCTGCATGTTGAATAATTCTGTCGAGGCGTTCGTCAGGAGTCAGTGTGCGTAAATATTCAGCGCTTCCCAGTCCCATTTCATCGAACATTGAGGCAATAAAGTCAGCCTCATCCTTTTGCAGGATGCTTCGTATTGGATCGGGCGAGGCTACACTGTCAAGAAGAATGACGCTTTCAATTTTTGTTCCGAACTTTCGCAACCGCTCTGCTGCTTCCCAGGCCAGCAAACCGCCAAAGCTCCATCCAAGCAGTATGATCGGTCGATCCCGGATTATCTCCTGTAATTCAGGCAGATATCCTGTAATCATCAATTCTACGGATGGCTGCAGCGACTGCCCGGCTTCAAGTCCCGAAGCCTGAACCATGTACATCGGCCAGTCACGACCAAGAGCATCCGCAAGCGCTTTATAGCACAGCACATTGCCTCCCGCTGGATGAAAGCAGACCAGGGGTGTTCTTTCTCCGCCGGGATTGACTGCAACAACGGAATGCCATTTGCATGCGGCCTGTTTAGCTTCTATCCGATCGGCCATCCGGGCGATTGTTGTTGAGCTGAAAAGCTCGGCAAGAGGCAGTTTTACACCGAACCCGGTTTCAATGAGCGAAACAAGCCGTATTCCAAGAACACTGTGACCTCCAAGCATAAAAAAATCATCCTCCGCAGAGTTGATCGGCACATCAAGAAGCTTCTGCCACAATTCAGCAAGCTTGCGTTCTGTATCCCGGCCAAAGGGGATTTGCATCCGGGCATTCGAATTCGAAAGCTCTTTTTTGTGCAGTGATGCCAGACGGTGCTCATCAAGTTTGCCATTGCTGTTGATGGGCAGTTCATCAATCTCAACGATTAATGTCGGCATCATCCATGCAGGGAGAAGCAGATCAAGATCAGCGCGACAACGTACGGCATCAAAACCGGGGTTTGCAACAACCCAGGCAACCAGGATGCGGTCTCCATCCTGACGGGGATCTTCGACAACGACGGCGACCTGACGAACAAGAGGAGAGGCAAGCATCGCAGACTCGATTTCAGAGAGTTCAATACGGTATCCGCGTACTTTGACCTGCCGGTCCTCCCGACCCATGAATTGCATGAGGCCGGGCTCAATCCAGCGACCAATATCGCCGGTACAGTACCATCGTTTGCCCTCATCATCGACGAGAAAGTGACGAGCTGTCAGTTCAGGTTCGCTGATGTATTCACGGGCAACTCCCGCTCCTCCGATTATGATTTGACCGGGTATTCCGACTGGCAGTAATCTGCCGGACTTATCACAGAGCTTGATGTCAATACCCGACAGAGGCCTGCCGATCGGTGGTGGTAAGATGTCGTGCCAGTTGGCAGAAGTCATCCTGTAGTGGCAGGCGGCCACACAGCTCTCTGTCGGCCCGTAGGCATTCCATATCTCGCTGTTGAGAGTGCCCGGTAAAGCGTAAAAACGTTCCGGAAGCTTTGTGCTGAAAGTTTCACCGCCGAGAATGAAACAATTTGCTGAACTGCCTGCTCCTTTCTGATGCCAATAGTCAAGCAGGAGAGCAAAGAGGCTGGGTGTGGTATCGACGACATGCAGTTGGTGCGACTCAAAAAAGCTATGTAAACGTTCAGGATCCTGCCGGGTCTCCTCATTTGGCAGATGAAGGGTGTGACCATTGAGCAGGGGGGTAAAGATTTGATGAATGGAGCCATCAAAGGAGAAAGAGAAACAGCAACTGATGTTCAGGAACTCAGCTTTAATCCTGGCTTTGAGCGGTGTATAGATTTCTTCTTCAATCGCATGGATCAGATTGATGACTGATCCATGTTCAACAAGCACTCCTTTTGGTTGTCCGCTTGAACCGCTTGTAAATATGATATATGCGGCGTGAGATGCACTGATCTCTGCCGGGGGTTGAACGGGGTTCTCAGGAAGCAGTGCTCTGCGGTCAAGATGCAGGTGAGTTTTTCTCTCATCTGAAGCGATTCCCTCGCCGTGCTGGTCAAAGCTGATAAGAACGTCAAAAGAGTAGGGCGCCGGGTCAAAGCCTGGAGCATCAATTGGTGAGCGCTTAAGAGATGGGCGTTCAAGACGCCGGGCAGCCCAGTCACGGAAAAAGTCGAATGGGACAAAAAAACTGCCGTTCAGATTACTTCGGGTAGAATAACCCTCGCCAGCGTGTTCTCTGGCA
>CAIXCO010000248.1 GCA_903917955.1 uncultured Chlorobiaceae bacterium
ATCCTGAAAACCTGCTGTTCGGCACGGTTGACAGTTGGCTGCTCTGGAAGCTGACCGGAGGCGAAGTTCATGCTACCGATTGCACCAATGCCTCAAGAACGCTGCTTTTCAATATCACGCAGAAGCGGTGGGATGATGAACTTCTCGCTCTCTTTGCCATCCCGAAATCAATGCTGCCGGAGGTGAAAAACTCGATGGGTGATTTCGGTTGCGTGACCGCCCTGAAGGAACTTGAGGGTGTTCCGATTGCCGCTCTTGCGGGCGATCAGCAGGCGGCGCTTTTTGGTCAATGCTGCTTTGAGCCGGGCTCCATCAAGAACACCTACGGCACCGGCTGTTTTATGGTGATGAATACGGGCGACAATTTTATCCGCTCACACCACGGCCTCCTCACCACGCTTGCGCTCAATGAGGAGGGCAACCCCTGCTACGCCCTTGAGGGTTCGGTCTTTATGGGTGGCGCGGTGATTCAGTGGCTGCGCGATGGCTTGCAGCTTCTCCAGCACGCCGCCGAATCTGAAGCTATGGCACGGGAGGCGGGGAGCAATGGAGGGGTCTATCTGGTGCCTGCCTTTGTCGGTCTTGGTGCGCCGCACTGGAAGATGGAGGCACGGGGCACGCTTGTGGGGTTGACGAGAGGGACAAACCGGAACCACATTGTCCGTGCAGCGCTTGAGTCGATTGCCTTGCAGTCGTACGATCTTTTCAAGGCGATGGTTGCCGATACGGGTGTCTCTCCGAAAGCGCTCATGGTCGATGGGGGAGCGGTGGACAACAACTTTCTCATGCAGTTTCAGGCAGATCTCCTCGATCTCCCCCTTTTGGTGCCAAAGCAGAGTGAATTAACCTCCCTCGGGGTGGCTTTTCTTGCCGGGTTGCAGAGCGGTGTGTGGCGTTCGAGCGACGAGTTGCGGGGGTTGCAGCACAGAGAGCGTACCTGCGTGCCCGCCATGGAGCCCGAAACAAGAGAGGAGATTCTTTCGGGGTGGCAGAAAGCGCTCCGTCAGACGCTTACAACATAATTTTCATAAACAATTTTGACCAGTGAACCATCATGACCCATTCTATTGAGCCTACACCCGGAATCGGTAAAACGCTTCGTTGCCCGATTTGCCATCAGCAGTTTACCTGCGCGCTCTCCTCAATCTGCTGGTGCTCCACCAGGAAGGTCCCAGCGAAAGTGAAGGAGTATCTTGCTGAACAGTATGCAAAGTGTATCTGCAGCACCTGCCTCGACCGCCTCATTGAGGAGGCTGGCACAGGTGAAAGCGCCTGAGCGTTCAAAAAGTTTTACAAGAGTGTTTGAAAGCAGGTTGTCACCTCGTCAAGTTTTTTTGAGGTTAGAGATCCCAGAACCTTCAGCACTTTGTCCTGCAAGACGGAAAATGGCTTATCGACTCTTATCGCACTTTTGAGCGGGATAAATCCAGTGTCAAGATCACTCTGGTTCACAAATACCTTGTAGGGGTTGAGTGAGAGGTTTGATGTTATCGCAAGAACAACCACATCGTGCCCTTGGCTGTTATATTTATTATTTGAAATAACGAATGCGGGCCTGACCTTTGAGGTTGAAAGATCTGAAAAGGGAAAAGGAATCAGAATAATGTCTCGTTGATTAATCGTCAAGGCATTTCTCCCATAAGCCCTCAGGCTCATTGTCATAGACCTCTTTCAACCCCTCTTCAGC
>CAIXCO010000249.1 GCA_903917955.1 uncultured Chlorobiaceae bacterium
ACTTGACGCAAAAGCAGAAACAATGGTTGTAAAGGTTGCAGCGCCCGGCGAAGCATTTCTTGTGGTGAGCGAGCTTTATTATCCTTTGAGGTGGAAGGTGAAGATCGACGGCAGGGAAGCCTCAATGGTGAAGGTGAACGGTTTGCTGCGAGGTGTTGTGGTTCCATCAGGCAGCCGGGAAGTCCGGTTCTCTTACGATCGAAGCGGATTTGAAACCGGACGGAGGATATCGCTTGGAGCCTTTGGGGTTGCGCTGCTGATGGTGGCAGGGGGAGTGATTGGCAGGCGATTTCAGCGGGAATAATTTTCAGTTCCTCAACGACCTGTTCAATTTGGGGCAGTACCATCAAGAGTGAAGATGACCGCTGGGAGGAGTGCGCCCGGGTGCTATCGCAAAAAGATATCAACGCTGTTATAAGCAAGCCTTGGGGGGAAGCGGTGATAAAAATGAGTATTGTGCAGGGAAATTGGAGATGGTTGAAAAAGCTGTAGCGACAAGACGCGAAGAAGACGCATTGCATATTGGTATGCTGAATACCAACAACATGTTTCGGTGGCCTTCAATTTTTTAATTTCTTGATTTTAAAAACCTTAATCTGTTTTGATTCCCTCAGTTTCTCGTCCATTGTTATCAGCGTCATATTATATTCCCATGCAGTCGCGGCAATAAACCTGTCAGCAGGGTCATGATGCGGCAACTCAATTAGTCTGCTTTTGATCGCAACAGCATGAGATAAAAGAGCTTCTTTCACAGGGCTGTGTTTCAGAGCTTCCTTTACCCATTCCGCCGGAGACGGCATCAGCACAATTCTCTGTTTCTCGGCAAGAATCATTGTTTCCCAAATCGTAATCGGAGAGATGAAAAGCTCGTTGATGTCATTTTCAAGCACTTCCGATATGCTGCGGTGGAGCCGGTGTGCTTCCAGAAGACTCCACAGCCAGATATGGGTATCCAGTAGAAATTTCATTGTTTCAGAACTTCCCATGCAGATATATTTTCGGCAGGTGAGATAATATCTCCGATGATGCGACCTGTTCCTGCCATACATCCAAGCCATGATTTCTTTTCGGAAAAAGAGAGAGGGACGATTTTTGCCAGAAATTTACCCTTTCTGCATATCAGCACGGATTCATCTGAATGATTCACCTTCTCCAGAATCGCGTTGCAATTTTTCTGAAGGTGAGAAATGTTGATAATTTCCATTGTTGCCTCAGAATTTCAAGTAATGATACGATAAACAGAAAACCAAAAAAACTCTTCATACTACATCGAAGAAGAAATTTCCCGAAAAAGACTGCGTCTGTTTTGGCTTTCTTTATAACCCAATGAACCGAGACTTTTACATAATTAGTTATATGTAAATTTTTTTTGACGTTAAAGAAGCTTTAACATTAGATTCTGGTTTTTACTAATAATCTAACGTACAACATAGAGTCAATAGTTGCAACGGCTTTTCGGTTACGTTGGGTGGGTGAGATACTGTTGGTGTTTTTTTACGCTGGGGAAGTGATTCGTCCTGCAGGCAACTCTTTGCTGAATCCCGCGCTCTCTACGCCACCGTTGTATTGTTTTTGAAAGCAGCACTCTTTTCAGGAGATTGCCGCAAACCCTTCGCTATGGGGCCGATGGGTTGAGTCGGCAATTGGTGCCCACCTCCTCAATCATACCCGCACCGATGCAATCAACCTCTTTTACTGGCGTCAGGGGAATCATGAGGTGGATTTCGTGCTGGAACACAAAGGAAAAGTGATTGGCCTTGAAATCAAAAGTGGCCATACCGAGCATGCTTCCGGCATGGCAGCATTTGAGCAACAGTGCAAGCCCTACAAGGTGCTTCTGGTTGGAAACTCGGGGATTCCGTGGCAGGAGTTTCTTGAACTGGAAACTTTGGAGCTGTTTGCGTGAGTAAGCCGTAGACCGTCAATCTTTTTGTTTTATTCAGAAAAAAGCAATATCTACATTGTATAAACAAAATGGAGATGGAGATGCTCACAAAGGTTCAGAAGTGGGGCAACAGCCTCGCCTTGAGAATACCGAAAACCTATGCGCTTGAGGCCAGGCTCGAAAACGATTCGGAGGTAGAGATCTCTCTTGTTGAGGGAAAACTCGTTATCACTCCAGTGGTCACTATAAAACAAGATCTTGCTCACTTGCTTTCCGGCGTCACAGAAGATAATCTGCATAACGAATGCGATACCGGTGACGCCGCAGGAAAAGAAAACTGGTAATTTTATGGTGTATACTCCGGATCGTGGTGATATGGTGTGGATAGCTTTTAATCCACAAGCGGGGCATGAGCAGGCTGGACGTCGGCCTGCACTGGTTTTGTCTCCAAAAGCCTACAACTCTAAAGTTGGTCTGGCGCTTCTTTGCCCCATTACCAGTCAGATTAAAGGGTATCCCTTTGAAGTGCTGCTCCCTGAAGGTTTGAGCATCAACGGCGCGATTTTATCTGATCAGGTAAAAAGTCTTGACTGGAAGATCCGGCAGGCAGAATTTATTTGCCTGTTGCCAGCAGCGTCACTCGATGAAGTGCTGTGTAAGTTGAATACCCTCTTGGGGTTGTAGATGTGGAGCCTCCTCATAGTTCGTGCGTTTCCAGTATTTCAATCGGAAGAGCAAAAGATGTGAAGCGTGATGCTACGACAATCCCAGCAAACCTTTCACATAGCTGAACTCGTTGCTTTTGACCAGCACAACAAAAAGAATGTAGAGACCAATGCCGATAAGCCACTCTGCTGTTACCCACCATAAAAAGGCGTGATTTTTTTCAATCCACCCCTTTTTACCATTAAGAAAAAATCATTATGAGTTTAACGAATAATAACGAGTTTTATAATGATTTACAGAAATTTTAAACAATTGTAATGTTCCACTTCTTGCCAGACTTGCTTGCCAGCATCAGTCTGAACTATCAGACTATCGGAATTGACGTGCTAGCAGTCTGTCGGATTATTCCGCAAGATAAAAGCACAAAAATAGCTGCATAAACCTTTTATTATAAACAAGATAAGTCGTATATTGATTGCATAATAACCAGTTAACTATTTACTGAAAAGCAATGCGTTCAGACTTTC